>NZ_LXJP01000077.1:0-28412 GCF_001728855.1 Pseudomonas sp. AP19
CTCCGCTATGTCGGATTCTATAGGGTGTCAAGATTAGAGGCCTATTCGTACGCGGACTGATCAGCTTTAATCTGCTACACCAGCCAGTTATCGCCCGTCCAAAATTTGATGATTCTCCCTCCCTTGAACTCACTAACAACCTCCCAGTCCTTTCCTGTAACGCCTTAACCTTAGGAGATGAGGAGTACTCGAGAATGGCATTAGCAAGTTGAGTAGTTATGGGCCAAAGCTCTGACGCCTGTCCTGTTTGATATTTTGCCTTAGGCATTCTAAGGAAATATTGGCCCCCTTCTGCCATCGAATCGGGTACCCACAATGCATCACGGAACATTTCATGCAACTGGATAGGTCTCTTTAATGTTTCGAACGAGATCCAAGTAAACAGCCTTGAGGTGAAATCCGCCGTGGATTCCCCCTCTGCAGAAATGATCATTGCTTTTCGAACCACTTCAATTTCGGAGCTTGTTAGCGCCCCGCGCGTCTCGTGCCATTCCAGTATCCTTAAAGTTGGGTGAGGCTTTTTAAGCCTTATAGCCTCTAACTCCAATGCATGAATCTCGTCCGCACCTGCCAACCCCTGAAAAGCAGCGTAAATGTAGAACCTTCGAAACTCGGTCGCCTCCGCATGGGATGATGTCATAACGCTCAACAATTTCCCGAGAGACATATCTGAAAAGTCCTTCCATGAAGGTTGCCAGTGCCTTTCCAAGCAAGAGATCCCCGCGTGCACTGAGCTCAGGATTCTAGGGCAAACCGACTCAAGCTTGTGCACTAGGTACTTTTTGACCACCTCAATAATTACTACTGGGAGCTGGTATCTGCTTAGATCAATAGAATATCTAGCCCTTCTCCACACCGCTTCAACATAATCTGTCGTCACATCAATGAAAAATGGACTACTCGGATCAGCATTACATCTTACATATAGCCGCCCGACTTCATCTTCAAATTCACCAGAATCATTGACTTCAATACCCATTGCTTACCCCTCAAAATTTAACCTCATCAACTCCCTTCTTGCCTTATCCCGAATCGCGCGCCGAGCATAACCTTTTAATGAGTCAGGACTACTCCATCCTCCCATGTAAACTACGTGATCTATTTCCGTAGAATTGTTCTCTAGCAAACTTGCAGCTTCGTAAAGCCTATTGAACACAGCGTGGCGTACGAGATGCCAATGAAAAGCTTTGACACACTCATTGCTAATCATGCAAGCGACTTTATTTGCCGCTGAACAGGATAGTGGATTACCCAGCGAGGCGTTACCGTGAGAGATCAACAGGAATTCGTGGTCTAGATAAGCTGTAAACCCTCCTTTTATTTTTCTTTTAACTCTATATGTATCTACATACTCCTCAATGGCTCTAATCATCCCCTCATCACCAGGACTAAAATAAAGCCGCCTACCAAAAGTTTTAACAAGTGGATTATTGGGAGCTCGCGGATCAGAATAATCTGCCCCTCTATCCTCTATGCGGATAATTTCCAAAAAAGGATATAAACCAGTCAGATCAATATCCACTAGGCGTAATGCTAACAACTCGCCTAGCCTTAATCCAAACCTTCTAACTAAGCGCCACATGATGTAGTTTCTTAGATTCAAGCCGCGAGTCACGTTCGCACTTGAAAGCTGCCCTACTAAAAACCCCTCTATTTTTTTCAATTCATCGTCCGTCAGGTCATGCGCGATTAGCTCTTTTCTGCCGCTCACCATTACACTAGACCAAACTTTCTTATGGCTTTCAATTAAACGAATATAGCTAACATTGACGTCAATACCGGTAGCAAACAAAGGTGTATAGTTCTCAACAAACCAAATTGAGAAAGTGCTGCAGCTTTGTAAGATCTTACAAACATATTTGTTTATCTGGGTCCCATCAACCGGCGGCGATATAATCTTCTCAAGCCAATTGGCAAATTTTCTTACACATCTAAAATCTAGTCCTTTCCCCTCAAGCAGCATGCGCTCGATATCGAGCCCAGTTATGTTTCCCCATGTGAATAAAAAGGCAACGTGGTAGAGCACTGTACGAATACTCGCCTTATAGCGACGATTACCCATTGAATACGCTACTTCGTACAGACTAGCGCTAAGACAAGGTACAAACGTTTCTACTGCCACCAACTGGTACCTAGCTACGTGTTGATGTGAAAACTTAAGAACCTTGTACTCTAACCCTACAGTCCTAACTGATTTAGTTCTTCTAGTTAGTCCAGGCATGAGACATCTCCTTCAGCATCAGTTGCAGAAGTTGTCTTCGAATGAATTTTATCAGCCTGCGACCAAAGCGACTTTAATAAGCCATCCCCAATCGAGTAGTTTGATCTTAACTTAAGACAGCTAGTTGACTTATAATCAACTAGCACGGACAGCAATTGATAACCGGTGAGAATTTCAAACAAAAAACGTATAAATATATTTTTGCCGCCCATATATCCGCACCTTGACATTAGTTTATGTCTTAAAGGTACAGATGCTGGGCCGCGGATAACTCCGTCGTCTGCCAACTATCTAACAACCTACGGTGCTACATTGGCACATTTTTAACGTAAACCAGTTGACTGGACTAATCAAGACCTTACGTCGCAGGTCTGACGGGACGCGGGGCTGCGGAGCTCTCATCCCCCCGCTATCTAGGCACTTTGAGGTCAGATAAATCATCGACCAGTGCCGAGCCCGCTACTTCGACCAGGGCACGTCCAGGCCATTGCTGGCCACCGGCTCAATGCTGAACATCGGGCACAAACTGGACCAGTGTCGCGACCAACTCCCCGCACTGGCCGGTCGGCAGCTTGATCTGGTTACCCGCACCAGCAAAGATCTGACGGCCGCATGGTTCTAACGTACAGAAGGCCTTAGACGTGCTGCGGGACAAAGAGCTGGTCTGGAAGGCAAACCGCGGTGAATACGCCCTTGAGGATATCTCTATGGCTACCTGGCTTACCCGCAGCTCCAGTAAGTCATAACTGAACCGCCTGTTGGGGAAATATCAAATATTGCCCTGATAGGCTTGCGATAGCGCTGCACCACCATCGGGCGCCCCAAAGCTGACTGTTCGTTTTGTGGATCTCTACCCGGGTTTTGATGAGCGTGAGTCGTGTCTGCGGCTAAACCCCATTGTTGGAATTCGATAGCTGATTTTGAATAGCTCGTGGTGGACACTGCACACATAATCATGTCGCTGCTCCAAGAGCAGTTAGGTGAGCTGCAGTCAAGAACTTGGGTACTCGAAGGGCCTCAAAGGCACACCTATGATCTTGAATTTCCTGATTGCGCGATCACCATTCGACATTAATTCCCCTCCAGGTTTCTAATAGAATGCTACTCCCAACGCCGCCTACTGAATCTCGCCAGTTCAAGGTACACCCTCACATAATCAAAACACTGATCCGCGAACAGGCAGGCTCTCTACCAAAAGCATTTGCGGAGCTAGTGATGAATGCGGTTGATGCTGGAGCTACCCACATCCATCTGACGATTGACCATTCAGGTGAATTCTCACTGCGAGATAACGGTAAAGGATTTCAGAGTCGCGAGGAGGTTGAATCGTTCTGGGAGACATTCGGAACACCTCACACAAACGGCGACGCTTTCTACGGTCGCTTTCGCATTGGGCGTGGTCAAATCATGTCCTACGCCTCAACGAAATGGCGAAGCGGCCACTTTGAAATGAATGTTGATCTGGAAGCGGACCAGGCCACATTCGGCTACGGACTGACAGAGCACGAACGCATCCAGGATGGTTGCACAATCAGCGGCAACCTCTACATGTCAAAAGGGTTTGATCTTGAAGCCTGCTTTCGCAGTCTCAGAGATGTTTTTGAAGAATGGAGTATCCGTTCAGACCGGACGTTTGAATCTCTGGTGCAATTCGTTCCGATCCCAGTCAGCATAAACAGTGTCCAGGTTAACTCACCACCTAGCGGCTTCGTATGGGACAGAGAGGACGATCGAGCGTGGTATAAATTTGATCGAAACCATCACTCGATAGACATATACAACATGGGCGTTTTCGTTGAAAGCGTAACTTCTTACGATTTCGGTGTGGGCGGAATCATCTGTAGCAAAATCCCCTTTAAGTTGAACCTAGCTAGGAACTCTGTCCTAACTCACGAGTGTGAAACATGGGCACAGATCAAAGAAGTGATATACGGCCAGTTCGCGCAAGACTTGAAAGGGGTCAAGCGCTTAAATAGGTATGAGGCTTCTGCGTTGCTCCATGGCCTCTGTCATGCTGAAGAAACTCTGGCTCTACCCGTACGGAACCGAATCAAAAAGCTGCGGTTTTTGCCCGATATTTTTGGTGCGCTTCGGTCACCTGATGAGTTTTTAAAGGAAGGGGAATTCACACTCTACGATGGTGTGCACACAGGAATTGCGGAGCACGTTCAAAGGCATTCATTGGCGACGGTCGTTATGCCCCAGATGTTCCTGGATGCGAGCATCGCCGCAAGTGATCACAATGCAAAGGTGCTTCTTGGTCGACTCAGGGCAAAGCTATATGGAGATCAAAACCGGGAATATACATTTCGCCCCTTCGAACACTTTGTAAGTGAGTTATCCGATATATCCACAATTCTTAAAGATGAGGATTTATCGAGAGAGGAAAGCCTTGTACTAGGCTTGTTAAGAAGGTTTAACCGTCAAGTCGCCAACATAACCCTGGGGCGAAAAGCTCCGGTCAGGAAAATAGTCGCGGGAAATTCCGATTGCTTCGAGGCTTGGACCGACGGCAAAACCTTCATAGCCTTCGACCGTATCCAACTCTCAGGCATGCGCTGGGAGAGTGGTTCTACCAAGCTCATAAACCTATTGGTGCACGAGTATTCACACGTTGAGTCCTCTGTAGGGAATCATGACCATGACTTGGACTTCTACCAGTGTTTTCACGAAGCAGTTTTACACCGCAACTACGGCGGAATTGTAAATGACTTGTTCAAAAATTATCTTGATGGCTTGGTCAAGCTCTCGATTGTGCCCTCAGCCTACACTGGCACTCTCGCAAGGAGGATCGGGAAGCTAAGTCTGTCGCTCCCCAAACGTGGTGGTAGCAAATCGGCTGACTCTACCAAAGGGCATCAAAACTCGGCTTGCCGCCCCATTGAGGCGGATCACGCATCAGATGAAGGGATCGATTTATCGGGTGGACTTCTTGTCAACCAGCCCCTGAGCTAGCTTGGCATTCGGGTCGAATAATACAACGTCCCGAGTCCTCATCAAGAGTGGGGGCCCCTCCTCGTGGCCGCCCAAAGCTGACTGTTCGGTTGGTGGATCTCATCAGGACAGATCCAAGATAATGGACCGGGCGTAAATCGCCGCACCCTCACAGCGGGAATGGAAATTATCGTCATTGGTAGCTTCTGGCACACATCAGTCGCCGACAACATAGGCACATCAGCTTATGGAGTGCTCGCAATGTCCGTCTACCTTTGGCCCCTCGTAACCCTTCCGGCAGTCATCACCGAACCAGGTGCGTACATCACTCGGGGCGGCGAACGCGTCACGGTAGTTCGTGCAACCCAGCGCCACAGCTTCGACTGCAACGGCTTCTATGGTGAGGATAGTGCGGCGATCGCTGAAAGCTGGCATCGCAGCGGGCGCCTCTATTCGAATGTCGAATGCATAAACGACATCGTTCGGCGGGTGTGAACCAACAAAAACCAGTCAAACAGCCTACAAGGAGAAGGAATGGCCATCCTGACATTTTGTGACTTCGATGAGGCCCTTGAGGCCGTAGAGAGCGCACCAACAGAGGAGGCTCTTTCCGCACTAATCGACACCATCAACCAGCTGTTTGAAAGCGACTGCTTAGAGGTCACACCTCGGGACTGGGCACACCTCGCGTCTGCGACTATGTTCCGCACCACACAGCTTCGGGATGCAACGCCGCAGTAACCAGTCGCTGCGCTCCCTTACCCCAAAGCCCTGCCAGTCGGGGCTTTGTCATTTCAGCGTCCCACCCCTCATCCGCCTAGTTCTACACCCTCACGACGGCCCCCGATTTTATTTGGTAGCCGCTTCTGGCACGCGCCGATCACCCTCAATATTTGCTTTATCAAGAGGTAACCAACCCTCGCCAAAACGTAAAGGCTTGAACATGATTTCCACCAATGACCGCACCAAAGATCTCGAAGACGTCGCAGTTTTGAATCATGCCCTCATTCGCTACGTTGAAGCGAACGAGGAGCGCACTGACGAATCGCTGGTGTGTGTCGGCTATGCACGCATCCTCACCCTCGCCGACCAGGCCGCAACCGAGATCGCCCTCCAGAGCACAGATGAAGGTGAGGACTGGGATGGCACGGCTTGGTTTGGCCGTATTGATGCCATCGATTCAGGGAGCCTAGCAGCAGCCCTGCTGGGCCACGGTGCTGACGTTAGGTCAGTTGTCAGTGAGTGGCTCTTGTCCATCGAATAACCCACACACAGGTGGCCATCATGATGATTGGTCATCGCATAGCAGCCGCGGACTGGACAGATCATGGCCAACAATATGCAAAAATGCTGGGAGTGGCTGCATGAGCGCAGTCGATTCACTTCCGTTCAAATCGACTTCAACCGCGACCACACCTACAAACAACACCGTGCCGTTTGGCACGTGGAAGGCTTCGGCTGGTGCGAAGCGAAGGGCCAAAGCTTTGAAGAGGCGGTAATGAACGCTATCAACACTCGCTTTGATACAGAAACTCTGGAATATTTCCCGGCTGAATAACAGGCCAGCCGCAGCAGCCCCTACCTGGCACCTCTGTGACGGTGTCAACCCTCCCATCAACTGCATCGCAGGTGCTTTTTGACAACGATCACATGGGATCTGAAAACCCTCAGCGCCGACACTCTGGTGAGTGACAGCGCAGCGATGGTGCAGACCGGCTTCATCGCCCAACGGGATTGGTCACTGAAATCCAAGCTTTGGGTCCCAGTTAAACCCCTCACGTTTGAGCACTCGCCTATCGTCGCCGTGGGCGCATCCGGAAACGTTCTAGTAAGCAACCTGATTGTTGACTACCTGCTTGACCGGAACCTGCCTGCTGGTACCACTAGGCCTTCAACTCCGCTGGAGGCCGATCTCGCGGCCCACGCAACGGCTATTCTTGGAATCCATAATCAGGACGCATCGTTTCTAATCCTGACTGAAAGTCACTGCTGGCGCCTCAAGGTGTTCCCCGGAAAACCCGTCGATATCAGCGACGTCACAGCCCACCCGACTGCGATCGGCGCAGGCGCCAATGTTGCGCAGCCGTGCCTGGACGCAGGCCTAGACGGAATCAAGAGCATTATTGAAGCGGCTCGGCACACAGATTCGGAAACCAATTTCTCCATCGACTATGTTGATCGGACATCCAGTCCCACAATAAAACGGGCGCGGCAGTCATGCACAACCCTCAGAGACCCACAGCGTCTGAATCGGGTGATTACTCGATCCATCGCACTCATCGGTGGGGGGCTCACCGCAGTGGGTGGCATTGCCTTCCAGACTGGCGGGTTTACAGGGGGCGCTCAGATGCTGTTAGTCGCGCTCAGCATGGCTGGGATCGTGGCCACAGTATCCTCGATACTCACATCTCTCTGGGACACCAAAGGAGCCAAATATCACCTGGTGCCTATTGGGGTGATGGCGTTACTGCTAGTTTGGAGTGTGAGTCAGAGCTTTCTTGAGGCACACCGGTTGACACCCCTAATCCTGCTCTACTTCGTCACAGTTTTCGCTCTGATTATGCTGCGGATAAAGTGGCCTTGGGTAAGCCGCCCGCGAAATGCGGTACATCTAGGGGCCAGCTTAACGCTGGGTAGCTTGCTCGCCGCGCTGACACTCTTTTCTCAAGCCCCCTACGACTGGCCCTTGCTTATTGCAGGCACGATCGGCGTTAGTCTTGGGTACACGGCAACTCTGCTGACGGTCAACTACATGATCCGAAACTTCTCCCGTCACCAGGTAATCATTGAGCGAATTCAAACGAGTCAGAAACCATAGTCAGGAATTTAATGCCCCCGCTCAGGCAAGATCCTCGGACGTGCACAGCACAAGGGCTATTCGAGCAAATGAATTCGGGAAAGATATTGGCTGTAGGATGTTTCGGCGTGATTCTGATTGCCCTCGGCTTTGATATTGCAGTCTCCCGCCCCTTTGCAACGATGTATTTCGTCGGTTCAAACCCAGCCTGGGGCTTTGGTCCGAGGGAGCTTGCACACTGCGTGGGGTTCGCAGGCTGCACCCTGGCAGGGTGGGCTTTGATCCGGTCGTTTGCCACGCAACGAGGCCGTCGCGCCAACCTTATGGTTGCATTGGCGGGCCTGTGTGGCTTTCCTCTGTTCCTGTCATGGCCCGCGTGGATGCCTTTCCAGATGGAGCATGGCTTGCGAAAGTTCATCTGCACCATCGTCATCCCTTTCTACCTCATAGGCTCAGTCATGTTGCGGCAGTATGTGAAGGACTTACCTTCACTTACCCGGCCGACGCAAGCAGCGCTCATGAGTGCAGGAATGATGTGGATTTGGTCACTCACATGGGAGGTGGGGATCCAGCCTCACGAATATGTTTATGAAGGTCCTCCTCGGGGATACATCCAGTGGGCACAGCTGCTTTCCGATTTCGTAGGCATATGGGTCCCAGCATTGGGGTTGATTGGCCTGCGCCACCACACAGCAAAAGACACCCCATCTGCGGATTCGAAGAGCGCAGCATTGTAGATCCCCTAGCGATCCAGAAGTGGTGCCTGCTTCTGGCACACGCAAAGGCCACCCATGATTGCTCCATTGAACAACTCAAGTCTCTGGAGCCAAATTATGAACGCAGCATTCCGTGAAGCCCTCGCCGCCCGCTTCCTGTGGACGGACTACCTCGTTCTCGAAGCCATTGGAGCATCGGAACCTCAGATCGATACCGCGTACCAGACCGCTTGCAACGCAGTAGATGAGCTCGCTTCGAACGACGTGCTTTCCCACCGCCACTACGGCCCTGTTGCCCCTCTCCTGCTGCAAGATGTTCCCTTGCTGGAGGACCATTACAATCTCGCGTACCAGATGTATTCAGAGCTCTACTACAAGAACTATCACGACGGATCTATCGAGGTAATGCAGTCGCACTGGCTTCCACCAGTCAAACCCCTGGATCTTCCCTATTCCCAATGGTTTGCCGCAGTTACTCGCGCGATTGCCGACCTGATGCAAATGACCTGCTCCGAAGCCGCGGTTGCTACGTTTTCCTTTGATGAGGACTTTTTCCATTCATGGAGAAACCAGGACCTGCCAGCTGTTGCAGCTGAAAAGATCCATGAGTCTTACAAGCTCCATATCAGTGGACTGGGTAAAATCGAGCTCGAGGAGTTCATGCAGGAGGTTGCGCGGGATCTTGAAGATGTCCGCCAGCAAGAAGACCACCACTTGCGCTGTGATTGCATCGACCATTCTCAATCCGGAGCCGCCGGGTAACCCTGGTTCAATTCCTGTGTGAGCGGCTGAATAGCCGGGGCGGACCTAGGAAGGAAAACGGACATCCACCAGCAGGAAATGTCCGCTTCCCGCGCCCCCAGTCAGGCACGTCGCGCAACCCCTGTGAAAGAAGTGAAAAGCCGTTATCCTAGCCACGATCCGAATCCCGCTGCTGGTTACCAATGTCCAAGAATCGTGGCAACGAATACCGCTACCAGATCCTGAGGTCTGAAGCACGCAAGGCAGCCCAGGCGCTGGCGCACTCAAACGAGAACCTTAAGGCCCGGGGAATAGACACTACAAAAATCCGCTTCGATAGCATCACTCCAGTGGAGATCGAAGCCTCAGATCTTTGGGGTGATGAGGCTACCCTCTATCCTTGGTACGATGTGCATCATTGGAAGCAGGACGACACGCGCGGCTTCGATCTGTCGCTATGGTTTGGTCAGGAGCTCTGTGGGCTCTGCTACGCCACTCCTCGAAAGAGCAAGATCTGCATCAAGATCGTGATTCTCGAGGGCAAGCCAGACAAGTCGCACCCCCTACGAGGTGCCGTGGCTGCGCTGGCGCTGACCGCAATCGAGAACTACGCCCTTATGATCGGTTGCACGGAGATCGAGGTCCAGGAGCCTGCAGCAGGTGCTATCCCGATCTATGAGAGCCTGGGGTTCGCCTTCGATCCGACGGACCGGCTTGTCATCTCTATTGAGCAGTAATACTATCCACCTAAATCCCGATACCCGAGAGGTGTCTATGCAGAAGCCAAAGCACGAACCGAAACCAATGATGGCAGCACGCTTCCAAGCAGAAGCTCGTGCGGTCCTTGCTAATCGTTCCGTGAAAGCCAGCCGTTTTCTGGACGTAGCAATGTCCAAAGGCCGTGATTTCGAGCCCGTTGGCCGCCTCGCTGGCTGACAAGCATCATTGATCCCAAAAGAGCTGCCCTGACGGGCGGCTTTTTTTGTGCCTGCAATTCACAATACCCCGGCCGGGTTCGTGGATCCGCCATAAGGATTCTTCCGGCACGCTTCCGAACGCCTCAATATTGCCTTCATCAACTTTCAAGAGTGTGGAGAGATCATGAGCAAGGCTGAAGAAAGAACAATGAAATCACTGCGTAACCGGTGGGCTCAGGGCAAGGCGACGGCCAAGCAGGTCCGCCAGTGCATGGACCTGGAGCAAAAGGCTCAGGTTGAGCAGCTGAAATCCCCACTCTGAATCCCAACCAACTGGCTGAACTGACCGGCCCCGGCTATTCAAGGTGGGAATTATGAGTAAGTTAGCAGCGCTGTTGGGCCCCGCGGACGAGAAGACGCCGTATCAGCGTGGACGTGAAGCAGGCCAGAAGGGAGATCACGGGCCTGCCTTCCCTAAGCCGGATTCGACTTGAGCAGATCGATTGTTTACCCGCGGCTGGTCACGAGGCGCAGATGATCGGGCTGACCAACGGAGTTAGTTGCCGGACACAAAAAAAGGGCCATTGCGGCTCTTTTTTCGTAAAAGGGATTCTGGCACAGGGTAAGTGGTAACAAGATGGCCATATCCAATTCAGCTCATGCAAGGAATTCAATATGGCTACCGCCCACACCATCACACTCGCTTCGGGACTGGCGGTGCCTGTCCTGCAGTACAACTCGACCATCAACGGAAAAGGGTTCTACGTCAGCTTTAACGACCACGACATGTGGATCTATGGCTGCGACACCACTGCGCTAGTGCGTGATCAAATGGATGGGTTCTACATCCTCAATGGTGATCACCGCGCAGCCTACGCAGCGCTGATACCTCAAGGCTTCGAGGCGTGCCTGGATTACTTCAAATCCAACATTGGGCTCGTAAACAAGCATAGCGACCGCCCACCTCAGGCTGCCTGCGCCTGATTGCCCCATCCGACCGCCCGGGGTCGCCTGGGCTTCAAAGGAAATAGCGAATGAAACGATTTGTAGTATCCACCAAGCTTCCCAAGTTCTACCGTGATCAAGGGTTCAAGGCAGAGATAATTGACCGCAAGCATCCGTCTGATGGGGGGCCAGTAGCAATTGAGTGGTTCAAGACCCAAGCTGAAGCCAATGAGGCCCTCGCCCTGATCGATGCTCGCGAAAGCGCCACCGTTTAGGAAACCACCCCAGGCTTTGGGGATTGAATCAATACGACCGGAGCGCTGGCACCAACCTGACCAGGTCCAGCCTCCCCATCAACCGCGCGTAATCCTCTGACCACTGGCAGTAGTTCTGTGCGTCGCCATCACCCTCACCGATAAGCACCAACTGGTGATACACAAGTCCGGTCATCATCGGTATGTGCCGAACTACTGGAGTGTGCTGCTTGCCCGAAAAATAGACTGCCTCAGCAAAAGTCAGAAGCTCAGATGGGTTTTGGCTTTTGCGATGCTGAGAAGGAAGGATAGTGGTGTCAATGACACACCCATTCTCCAAGGTGATCCAGGCATGAGCATTTATCGGCCGGCCTACAGGACGACCATCCTGAAAGTCCAACCCATATCCCCCGGCGACGTCGCGCTGCAGCTGCTCTAGGTTAAGGCCCACATAGAGGCCATCAACCAGCTCGATGTCTCCAACAGTGACGGTATGCCGGACACCCAACTCAAGCAGGATGTATGACAGCTCACGGGCGACTCTGAAGCATTTCCCTGGCAGCACGTCGGTATGCGGGAGAAACTCCGAGAAGTCACGAGCGATCGCATCAACAATCTGAGGAATGTCGATCTTCAACCCTGGAGTGATCCTCAGCGGGTAGTTCGACAATCCACCTGCAATCGCATCGGTCCGCACCATGGCTGCCTTGAAGGCGTCTATGTACTCGTGCATTGGTACTTGCTCCGGCGATTCAGTGTAAGTGGGCGATGACGATACAGATCGGCTAAGGATCAAGCGACCCCAGCACACCATTCCCAGGGCTGGATAACGACCGCATTGGTACCCCGCCTGAGGTATTGGAAGTTCGATTAGGCGGGCGTTCCAAACGTTTGGGCGGCAGCCTTATTTTCCCCTTGGGAGGTTCTGGCACACTTAATACCCCCTGATGATGGTTCCACTTTCCAAACAGACTCGGAGCCTCAACCATGAACCCAGCATTTCAAGAAGCCCTCGCCGCCCGCTTGCTCTGGATCAATGTCGCTGCTTTTGCTGGCACCGAAGGGTGTGAGGCTCAAACCGAAGCCGCCTTGGAGGCTGCCTACAACGCGGTGCACGATCTTGCGTCGAATGATGTTCTGACCTACCGCCACTATGGCCCCTGCGTGCCAATCTTGCTTCAAGACATCCCTGAGCTGGCAGACCAATACAGCCTTGCTCACGAGCTCTATACAGAACTGCATGAAACCAACGTTAAGAGCGGATCGATTGGCAGGCTCTCAGCCAGTTGGTTGCAACCTGAGCCACATGAACACTTCCCTTACGCAAGCTGGCTTGCTGCGGTCGATATGGCTATCGCTCAACTCATGGACGCTCGTGTAGGCACGGTTGCACACATTCGCCAAGGGCATTACCGCACAGTGATGCACCAATGGTCACATGGAGAGTCGCCGGTCGACACGGCAGAGGAATGCATTGATGCCTACGAGTGCAACCAGGAAATGTTGGAGGAGGAAGCCCACCGCGCGTACTGCCAGGACCTCCACGACACCTATGCGTCGATTGAAGCAGATCTCTGGGCCGGATGGCGTGAGGAGTGTGAAGACCTGGGGCTTGCGGCCTAACACCGGCGGCGAGCGATTCAATTCGTCAGACCCAACCTGCGGAAACCGTTTGCGCAGCCTTCGGCTCACATCTGGGATTCAGCCCGTGCTTACTAACATTTTGACGGGATGGGGCTTCTGGCACGCTGAATCCTCTACGAATATGTGGTCAATCAAATGCGACCCTTCATAAAGGAAATCACCCATGAGCGCCCACACCCCTGAATATCGACCCACGATCGGCCAGACCTTGTTTATGGGATTCATGGACGACCAGCCCTGCGTTGTAACGGTAACCGGCTTCCACCAAGACGCCCGCTTTTCGAGTGAGCAGATCGAATTCACGGTCGGTAAAGACGGCAAGCCCCACTCCTCAAGCATTAATCTGTACAAGTTCTACCCGGATGCCCCGATCGACAGCAAGTACGTCTACTGCGTTGTGCAATCGTCATATGATGGGCGGGAGCTTCTAGAGGTGGAGGAAGCGTACTTTTTCAGTGAATCCAGCGCGTTCGAATTCAAGGCAGGTCTGGAATCTGGCGCGATCGGCTCCCGGTTGGATTTGCATGACAAAGACCGGACGTTCCGTGTTCAGGTCGAGATGGTATAAGCCTGAGTTGAAAAGGTTGTGGTTGTAATTCGGCTTCCACCGACATGCTGGCCACATGAAAGAACGGACACTGATTGTCCCCAAATACGAATTACAGCAATGGCACGTCAGATCAGCGAATTCGAGCAGCAACTAAATAATCTCATCAAGCCACTGCGCACCGCACGCTGGTCCGCAGATTACCGCTGGGATGGCTTGGAGCGGGCCCTGATCGGTCTCGGCGAAGATTATGGTGGACTGGAGCTAATTCCGGACTTCCAGCGCGGACATGTTTGGACTCCCGAGCAGCAAGCTCACTACATCGAAAACTGCCTGCGCGGCGTTGTACCTGTCAGCGGGTTGCTTATCCAGTTCAACAGCGCTAGCTGGAATAATATCGCCAAAGCAGATACCGATCTCCCGCCTGGGTTGCAGTGCGTTGACGGGCTGCAGCGTTTCACTGCAATCACTGAGTTCGTCAAAGGCAACGTGAAGCCATTCGGGTTCACTGCTAAGGAGTTGCTGGGCACCGCGTACAGCGCACGAAAATTCTACGTGAAGGTCGCAGTCCACGACTTCACCAGTCGCGAGCAACTGCTTACTCAATACCTAGACCTGAACGCGGGCGGCACGCCGCATAGCGAGAAGGAAATTCAGCGGGTGCGTGGACTGCTGGAACAGGCCAAGAAAGCCGTCGACCCCAACTAACCGGCCCCCCCAAAACTGGTAACGGTGGAAATGGCAGTGATGTTTCCGCTTCTGGCACACAGCCAAGCAAGGCAGCATAGAGGTAATGATTTCAGCCGAGGATACCGAAATGACCGCCTACGCTCCTGTGCCACCCGCACAACCCCAAGCACTCTCCGGTTTCGTACAAATCTACCTTGAGGAACTGGACGGCCCAGCCCTGGACTGGGCTGTTGCTCAAGCGGCCGGGATCAAGGTTCAGATCGAGAGCCCTCAACACCAGAACCTCGCACGAGCCTATCGCGTTACCTCACGGGGCTTAATACCGTTCCGTCCGAGCACAGACTGGGCTCATGCCGGCCCATTGCTGCGCGAATACCAGGTGGCGCTCAACCCAGAGGCTCACTACGGGGACGAAGGTACTGAGACTTCCGAGCGTTGGATTGCAAATATCTACTACAGCGGAGGCGATCAATACACCACCGAGCCTGCGCGTAACGAGCTCGTAGCGCTTTGCCGTGCCGTGGTTGTCACAAAGTTCGGGGACTGGGTCAGTGTGCCGGTTGAATTGAGTGTGGCACCGGAACCTGCCTATCCGAGAACTGACGCTGCCGTACTTTGAAATCCAGGCCATGGGGCTATACGTCAGGCACTGTTGAAAATGCACCACTTCAGCGGGTTGCCAGCAAGTCAGCGGGAGACCGTCTATTGGGTACCAGTCCCCCAGGCCGCCGTCTATTGGGCCCGCAACACCGTCTATTAGGTATTCGGACGACCGTCAATTGGGTACAAATCCCTCAGGCACCGTCTATTGGGTACGCGGCTATGGACACCATCGATGGGGAGCTCTACCAGCTGGCTGCCAATGCAGAATCCGGCGATTACTCGCACACCTTCTCAGAAGGTTCGTATGGAGGCGTCGTGTGGCGCGTTGTGGGCTACCTCTCCAACCATCCGGGCGATGCCTTGCAGCTGAACAGCGGTAATGACGAAGCAGGCGTGCGGGCTGTCCTGGGCGCTTTCCAGTCGCTTCTTTCGCCAGCACCTGCACCCTCCCCAACTCGCGTGGTAGTGGAGCTCTCCGATGGCGGCTTGGTGGGTATCCATAGCCAACAACCTGTCGAGGCCATCGTTGTGTGCTTCGACCACGAGGATGAAACCGAGGAAAGGGTCAGCGAACAGGCACAGTGGTTCAAGGAGAACTCCGGCGTGTCTGCAGCGATCTGGCATCACCGCGACAATGCAACAGAGGAGATGCAGGCCTTCTTCGCCAAGGCAGCAGAGCGCTCCACGGCCCCAAGTTGAAACTCTGACTGCTGGCCCAACCGCGCCGGCATTCGGAAAGTATTGTTATTGTCGAATTCCGAGATGTCGAGCGCGGTACCGGGCTAGAATCCACTCAACGCTTACAGAGGAGAACCCAATGCAAATTCAACCCAAAACAACGTATCGGTTCACCAAGAGCGGCAGCCTTGTCCGCACCAAGTCACCCACTGACTACGGCGGCCGTGGCAACTGGGTTGTTGCCCGTATCGACACCGGCAAAGAAATGATTGTGCCAGGACGTGCTCTGATCGATCCCAACCACCCGGATTGGTCTTAGAGAGCGACCTCACAATGTGTCCATCATCCAGCGGACACCATCGAGGTCATCATGCAAGGTACCATCAGCTACCGCCCTTCCCCTTTCCCAATTGCCACTAAAGCCACCAACGGTTTCCGAACGCTGGCTGAACTCTGCACCTTGTGGAATGTGCTCAGCGCCGTATGCCTGACTGATGATGGTGCTGAACTGGACAATTCCTTTCTGCACTTCGACAAGGGCGACGACGTCGCCGATGTCTGGCACTGGTTTGAGCAGCAGAACCCCTTGTTCGTAGCCGCGAGTGCTGGGCAGCACATCGGCGATGACCATCCATTCCGCACCTTGGGATTGGTCGAACAGGCCCTGGCCCACGTCGCAACCATTCACCCTTCCGTCACGCAAGTCGTCTACGGCGATGATCTGCGCTGGCGCTACTCGGCGAGCGGGGGCGCACCGGTAGCGTTCAATCGCACTGAAAACATCAGCCTTCTCGAAGACGCTGCTGATGAAGCATTCGACCGTGCACTGCAGAACGTAGTCGTCACCTTGAGCAAGGTTAGCAGTAGCTGACTGCCGGCACCTCCTCGCGGTGTACGTGCTTCTGGCACATGATAGTTGCCCTCACGATGAGAACTCCTAACCGAGCTCACAAGAGGGCCACTAGATGAACTCCCCACGAACTATTCCCGCAGTGGGTCTGCGATTCACGAAATTCGCCATGGAGCGTTGCCTGCACGTTATCTACGACAGCGGCGAGCACTACATGCCCTTGGACGCCCGCCAGCGCGAAGAGATCCTTGCCCCGGTTGCCAATGCCACCAGGCTGACTGATGAAGAAGCCGCCCGCCTGACACTCATTCACTGCGAAGTTAACGAGACCATCAGTATCGTGCTGGATACCCTGGACAGCCCCCTGTACGCGCTGGCCAGCGACCCCAACGATCTTGAGCACATGCCATCAACTGGTCATTACGCCGGTGTCGTATGGCGCGTGGTGGGCTTCCTGTCTGATACCCCGGACGAAGCCATTCAAATCAACGTCGGGACCTGTGAGGCGAGCGTGCGTCAGGTGCTGGAAGCATTCGAATCCTTGGTTGAGGCAGCAACTGCCCCAGTCCGCCTTGTGGCTGATGTCACCGGTGGCGCACTGCACGGCATCTATGCCGAGCGACCGGCAGTAGTAGCATTCATCAGCCATCACCGTGACGACCTGGACGATGAGCAGGTCCAGGAAGGCTACATCGCCACTAATGGTCAGCCAGTGGCTATGTGGCTGCAAGACTCTACTGGCGGCGAGAAAATCGTGGTTGACCACTACTTCACCGAGCTCAAGAAATCCGCGCAACGGAGCGCGGCGGCTTAAGCTGGGCATTCGACGCGCCTGCGTTATGCTGGCTATCTCCGGTGCCGCTGGATCAACTGGATGCAGTGGCACCCAATTCTGAATTATGAGGAGCCATCTTGTCTGGGGAAATTTCTGTAACGTTCGGCTTCTACTTCTGTGTAGAGCCTCAATCGGTGGACGGCAAGGAAACCTCCTCCCTGTACGACCTGGTCGAGCCCATTGATGAGGATCTTTCTGAATGTTTCACCCAAGCGGAAGATGAAAACACGAGTCGTCATACCTATGGTTCCAGTGGATGGTTCGGCAAGGAAATGACCGGCACGGGCAAACTCTCCAGTGGTGACCGCTGGGCAGACTTCAAAGTCCGCAACGGGGATTTCGAAGCGCTCAAGAAGGAGTACCAGCGCTTCATTGAGGACGACAACGTTATTCAATTGAAAGCGTTGATGGATGAGCACTATGGACCGGACTCCTACGAGATCCGCCTGGGCTCATTTGCCGGCCAATCGTTCTAAGCGACTTCCTCACTTGATATGCACCCCGGGCTGGTATGGCCGGGGCTCTGTCGCCGGCTATCCAATCCCAGGGTTATCACCGATACTCGTAGCCATCTGCCCTACAGCACTTGTAGGGCGCTTCTAACGAGTGACGGATCACGCATGACCACGCTGGCCCGGGGGCGCAAAACCACCCCGACTTCCAAAGCCAAGCCAAAGAAACCAACTGGACGGTTGAGCCGCGCCCAATACGCTGGTTACGAGACATGGCTTCAATTCAAAGTGGCTTACGGTCTCTATCTGGATGAAAGCACCAGAACAGCAGACCACTCAGCCTACGCTCAGTGGTTCGACGGGGGCGTACTGGGCTCGCGTGCGTTTCACCACGACGCTCAAACCCTCACCTCGACAATCAACTTCTCCAGCCTCATCACTTCCCGGCCCGACACCGTCCTCGAGGAGGATTTATCAACGCCTCCTACGCACCTGTACGCCCTGGACGTTGAAGACATAGCCGACTTTACGGGTGATGACGTCCTGCAGGCCTGGGAGAGCCGTGCCCATTCTTGTGGCTCACAAGAAGCTGCGGCCGAGATGTTTGCCCTCTACAGGGTGTTGATCGGGGACGATGAGTTTTATGCCGGCGCAACCACCTACCTCTACCACCCAGACGTATTGGCCATATTCACCCCGATCGCCGAGGCAGAAGCGACAATTCAGAAAGTGTTGGTCGATCTGGAAGTGGAACACGTGCAGAGCCCGGTGATCGATACCCTGCCAGATGTTGTGGAAGGACCGCTGCTCAGCCTGGCCGACATTCGAGACCTAACCACGGAGCAGCTCAAGTCAGCCTGGGCAAATCGCCCTGACAGCTTTGCCTCACTGGAGGCAGCAGCAGAAACGCTGGCCATCCTCCGAGCGCTCAACTCGGTCCAGCCAACGAACCCAACCTATCGGCTGATGATTGACCACGAGTTGATACAGGAGCTTGAGGATTCGCTTCCAAACGAGAGCCAGGTAACAGCGCCGTCGCCCACTGTTGAGCTGGCCATGCTCAAGGTCGACCGGCGGACTGTGCGAACACAGGTTTCGGTTATCCGCCCTGGGCAAGGCAACTTCAGGGCATCCATGCTTGGTCGGTATGGTGGGGAGTGCTGCATCTCCGGCTGCAAGGTGGATACCCTGCTCGAGGCCGCCCACATCATTCCCTATCGCGGGGATCAATCGGATGATGCAACCAATGGGCTACTGCTTAGGGTGGATCTGCACCGGCTGTTCGATGCACACCTGATAACCATCAACCCGGCCACACTCACCGTGGAGGTGGGCAAGTCAGTAGATGATGCTGGGTATCAGGCCTACCAGGGAAAACGGATGTTCATGTACAGCCCCAAGCCGAGGATTCTATTCCTGGAGAGCCACTACCAAGAGTTCAAGGCGTCGAGTAAAGAGCGCCACTGACAAGTAGGGGCCAGGACCTACTAGGTGGGATTGCCGGCGCTGGGTTTTGAATATCGCTGGCGATCGCGCCTGGTCGGCAGGTAGTACATGTATCGGCCTCGCTGACGCAGATCCGCCAGCTCACGAGTGAGCTTGTCATGAGGGAGAGTGCCAGGTGTAGACCGTTGGTGCTCGTGGAGCATTCTTTTCCGTGCTAGCCGGGCGTGTTGGTTTGAGCATCAATCGAGGCAAGGAATTCAGCAGAAAAACTCGGAAGTATCTGGCTATACACAGTCCAGACTGTGTACCCATCCTGCCGTTGGACGCTCAATTTCCAATCCGAACGCAAACCGATCGGAACGAGTTCATTCGTCTTTTTGCGGTCCCCAGTACGCATATTTTTAGCGACCTTGAGGTAAGGTGTTGCATCTGTGCCAACCAGTTCAACAGTCGCTCCACCATATGTCTGCAAGAACACAACGCCATCGTCCTGGACAAGGAAGCGATCCGCTTTCGCGTCAATGCAGTGTTCCAGTGCTGATTTCATACTCATTTCCTCTAACAGTCTGGATTACGGGCCGTGTGGGCTTTGTAAGAAAAGACGCCTGCCAAACAGACGAAGGCAATCAGACCGGCAATTTCCCAAACGCTGATAGCTCCAGCGCTCCATTCAATGCGAAATACGAGCGTTACTGAAAGAACTCCGAATATGAGAGCGAACAGATCGTATCCAGGAATGCTCCAGGGTTCGCTGCCATGCACTAACCACTCTTTGAAAGTTGCGTTCTGCTCGGACATGATTCAAAACCTTTGTTTTCGAGGGCGCGAAATTCGACGCATTTCACTGGCCTAGCCCAAACTTGCGGGGCTTGGGTGTACTTGGGCGACGTTTCCTGTACGAATGGGCTACCAGGTCCTTTTCTTCCCGGCTCTCAATTCACACAATCCCCACAGGAAAAAGACCACACCTAAAGCCCCTCCTGGCACCACCACCATACAAAATTCGGTGCGTAGATCAGGCCCCGCGTATGGATGTGTCCAGATTGCGAGCGCAACTGCTATAGAAATTAGCAGGCAGGCTAGCCCACCCCAGAGCAGTGCAAGGTTCGAGCGCAGGGCAACGTGCTCAAGTTTGTCCATGTGAATTCCTAGCCGCGGGCAGGGTATGCGTATAGAGACGCAGGCGAACCACCAGTCAGCGGAACGATTAGATCTACCGGCGTTTTCTCTGCATCACCTAAGCAATCCTTGCGGTTAATTTTGATCGTCAGGTCAGCGCCCTGTCCGGGAACAACCTTGCCGTAAAAGCGGCAATCTCCAGTTAGTTCTTGCAGTGCAATACGATCCCCAACAGAGGGATTGGGGTTATCGTTAAGCATCCTCAGCGGCATACCATCAGCAGATTGAGCGACGTTAGCAGCCATCAAAAGCGCTGCTGCTACGATAAATTTTTTCATAGTGATTTCAGATCCTTAGATTTCACACGCTCAGCCGGTCAGGCAGAGCGGTTATGTCAGAACGACATTTAAAAACGCGATTCAACTCGGGGTTGGCTGATTCTGCTTTGAATCTAGCATTCCTCGCAGAAGATCTGCGGCATCGTAAAGGCCAAGCTTGTTGGCGGCCACGCGCAGGTCATGCAGTTGGTCCAAAATCCCATCCTGCCGCTGAGGCTGTTGAGGTATCGCCAAAATAGCAGCCTGGGTCTCCGCATTCATCATTTGCTCCTAATGCCTTCAAGCTGGGTAAGCCGGTGTATCACCGACGTAGACGAACTCACGGGCCAGGTGGTCCCAAAGGTAACCGTGCTTGTAGGCCTCAGCACGAACGTTGTCCACCCTGTCGCTCATACAGCTCACCGGCTGGCGAATAACCGCCCGGCACTTCGCTTTCACCCACTCTGGCAAACTCATACTTGATCCCGCCCATATGTCCATTTTGATGGTGAAAGTATTACTGAGTACGCGGCGTGCCAGAAGCACCTGCCGGTGAAGTATTCACTCTGCATCTAGGTGTACTCGATAGGCTTTTGGCTTATTCCTCCCACTCGATCACATCCCAGTCGTAACTGATCTCGCAGCCATCGCCAGCGGTACGCCAGGTGCAGTCACCCTCCTCTACCCTGGTTAGCAGCTCTTCAACGGTTGACTTGGTATTCCAGTGGCGAAGCTTGCACAGGACTGTCGTACCTGCTGCGGGGAGTCGGTCTTTTGCAATGATCCATGTCATCGGTTAATTCCAGCCTGAAGTGGTTCCGCACCATGAGTGTGGGCGCTAATGGAGACCACACAATAACGGCTACTTTGGCGTGCCTGAAGCCATAACACAGGTAGGAAAATCAGTTCTTTCTACAGAGTTCAAAGGGGATTTCGAGGCTCATGAGAGCTGATCGAAAAGACGCAAAGAGATGGGCTTTTCAGGATCAATTTTTCGCCTGTGCGAAGAGGCTGTCGTAGATTCCTGCAGCCAGAACCTCCTTCAATTCCTTAGCGAGGGCTGAGAGGGATTCTAGCTGGCTGACGTCTTCGATAAGAGCAGACAGGGTGCCGTCAGATGGCATTGATTGAACTGAATTCAACAAGTCAGCTCGCTGATCATAATCTAGAACCACCCCTGAGATCTTCTCAACCATACTGGCAGCATATTCTGCATCACCTCGCCCCAGCGTCACTGGCTTGATAGGTGCTGCGGCGATCGGCAAATCATTCACTGAGATCGCACCACTTTCGATGCCTTCCTGGACATTGGAAAATGCTGCATCTAACCGGCGTTCATCACGCACAAAATCTGCAATTTGACTGAGTTGCTTTGCGTCCACTGCTGTTACCCCTGAATCCGATAAGAGGGATTGAATGGTTCAAGGATACCCCAGCTTTCGATACAACGCTCAAGCATGTATCTCGCAGCAGAGGCCTGGTGCAGGCCGCTTCTGGCACAACGATCGACGGCCGATAATGGGCACCTCAACATAAAGAGGTGTCTCATGATCATCAACGAGAAGGCAGTTAAGAAAATCGAGGTCTATGCCTGCCCACGGGACCTTCGTACTGGCAAGAGGGCTAGCATGCGCGACTGGCGCGTGACCGTACAGTTTGTTGATGGCCACGTATGGAATGACGGTGGCCACGGCACACGTAAAGCGGCATTGGCCTATGCCCACCGCTACGCCCGGTGATGGTAACGACTCGCTCCCATCTCAGTCCTCTTTCTTGCGCGCGTCTTGGAGAGCTTTCAACGCTTCAGTAATGGCAAGCGCCTGTGCCGAAAGCGCGCTGGCCATATCTGCAGTCGCTGAATCATTTGCGGCAGAGCCCGGAGTCACATCCATTCCACAAGATGCCCTGGACTTGATCGCCGACTTCGCAGCAAATTTTATAACTTCGACATAGTTTGGATCTGCAACTACCAAATTCCACGTTTTATTTCTAAGAGGCAAGTCAGTAGATGCATCATTATTGAACGTGATGGACAGCTTTCTGCAAGCTGAGGTTACAAACTCATTCTTTCTCACCCCTTTAGCATTCTCAATGTATTTATTCATCAAAATTGAATCTGTAGGTACTGGCCCAAGAACAGCTGTGTAGGTTGCTTTAGCGCTACTGGTTGGGTCTCTAGAGGCAATGGTCTCAGTCACCTTCCCACCCCTAGCCGATGCTGGTAGCCCGTCCTTGGCTACTGGTATTTTCGAGTTTTCAGCCGTCACTTTTTCAATAAGGACTTCTGAATCAATTTCGACTGGCAGGATCATGTAGGCGATAGGTGGCGCCGGCTTCCCAGCCGCAAAAGGGACCAAAGCCACAAATTTTACTAGAGAAACTAGCGCCCCGCCCCAGGTAGCTATTTCTTTGGAGCGGTCATCTGAAACCGAAATATTTAAATCATTAAAGGTGTTTGTTCCATCCACCTTTGTATATGACAAATAAGTGGTTTCTCCCCATGGATCATCTTGAAGCATTTCGTATGTTTTTTTGGTTGATTCGGATTTCACGTTTCCTGCTATCAAAGAATCGATTTCCCCGCCTTGCTTACCATTCTTGCTTGTGATGACAACCAAGGTAGTGGGCAGCGTGAAGCGGGTCAGACTTTTTGGGCTAGTCGAACAACTCCCAACATCACTCTCCTTGCACGGAAATTCTCGATATTGGACATTTGGCACCGGTGTGCCGCATCCGGCTAACAGCATCAGCGGCGCGATAGAGGCGAAAATCATTTTCGAATTCATCAAATTTCCTCAGGGAAGGATCGGCACCTCGAATGGCTTCATTACGCTAGCAGAAGGCTGGCGAATTTCCAGTCAATCTGAAGCCCGGAGCCCCGGAAGCATTGGGTCAAACTAGTTTCGGCTGTCGGCTGTGGACACTTGGGACTGAGGCTGAGCAAAACCTGACTTTGAATTCCGCCTACTGGTTTTGACTCTGTGCTGGGATGTTCCCGCGCTAATTTAGTGACATCAAGATGAGGCAGGTGCTTCTGGCACACCAATAGGCCTCGCAGACTGAATGCCTCAAATTCGCCTAGGAACATTCCATGTGCCCCTTTCAAGTGTCTGAAAACCACCCTCCCAGCGCCGGCGATGCGCCCTTTAAACCAGCAAGTGAGTTCTACCCCTGCAACTGCGGGCATACGGGCCCACTGATTCGCGAACGCTGTGGCGCAGATATGACCGCATTCGCAGTTCGCTGCCCTGGTTGCAACAAATCTGTCCAGGCGTTCACCGAGGATGGCCTACCAAGAAACTGGAACGCGGTCAGCCGCAAACACGCACCAGCCCCGTCGGCGGCTCTGACATGAGTGCCGTGCCGGCAAAGCGCCGAGAGCGCGCCATCGAATTCACTGGCGCAAAGCTTCGTGCCTTCCAGAACGGTGCGAGCAATGTCACCCGACGGATCGTCAAAGGCGCTGCACGACAATGGCTGATCGACCAGTCCCCAGCTTGGGTGGTGAGCCACGCTGATGAACTCTGCCCCTTTGGCCAACCCAGGGATCTGCTATGGGTGCGCGAGGCCTGGAGCCAGGACTTCGCGAACCATTACCCGTTCACAACCACTTGGTACCGCGCGGACGACGATCGCAGCTACGAGATCAATGAAAAGGACGGTGTCCGTGGGATCTACAGTCCTGAGCATGACGAGCACGTGCCTTTCAGATGGCGCTCCAGCCGCTGCATGCCGCGAAAGGCAAGCCGACTGACACTCGAGATGACCGGGCTCAACATTCAGCGCCTGCACGAAATCAGTGACCAAGAGATCATCGCCGAGGGTGTGCGCCAAGCGCGAGACGGCAGCGGTTGCTGGATTGGACGCGAAGGTCCACGGAAGATGGTCACCCCGTGGTTGACCGCCCGCGAAGCCTTCATCGACCTTTGGGAAGAGAAGCACGGACCCGGCAGTTGGGAAGCGAATCCCTGGGTCTGGTGCATCGAATTCAGGAGACATCACAATGGCTACTAGCCTACGGCCTGTGGCCTCCAGTATCACCAACACTTCTGGGGCCCGCCATGACTGACATCAAAAACTGGGTGAAGGTACCGTTACCGCTCACCGATGAAATGGAAGTGGCATTTGCCGAAGCTTGGTACTCCAAGCGGCGCTGTATTGATGACGTGGAAATGTCTGATGCCTGGGCGGCCGCATGCAATGCAGCACCTGAGCCGCCTCAAGATCCGCGTACAGAATCCCTGCAGCGCCAGGTCGGCAGACTCAACGATGTGGTTAGGAACACAGGCAAAGCACGTGACAAGCTGCAGATGGCAAACGATGAGTTGGTTTCCCTGCTGCGGGAGTCATTCGTACGGGATAAAGCCGGGTTTTACAGCGTAGCCATGACGCCTTCTTACCGGGAGCGTGTTCGCCAGGCGCTGCAAAAATATGAATTCCGCCGGCCGGGCGTTCCTACCCTCTGCGAAGAAACGGCTGACCACTTCCAAGAGGCCCTCGAGGCTGAGCGCCCAGGTTCCGAGCAGATCCGGGGCGTCCTTAACGACACAATCGCTCGAGCAGAGGCAGAACGTGATGCTGCGCTCGCTCAACTGCAGGCCCTTCAGAATGAACCGGTATCGGTGAAGCTGATTGTTGTGCACCGAGGCAATGAAGTTGACGAACCGCAGGTGACCTTCAGCCCCGAGTTTGCCCGGCAGTTTGATGCCCTCCCCGCCGGAACAGAGGTATGCCTGTACACCAGTCAGCCGTCGCCTCGTTTCCGCGGTGAGGGTCTGGCCCAGTTGGCGTTTCCGACCATGCTTCGGCAAATGTGGTCCGGTAGTGACGTTCAAGGTTGGCTGAACGAACAAGGGCCGGTCTATGCATGGCCCTCGCTGCAAAGAGCCTCGTTCCAATCGCGCGTGGCACCCTGGCTGGTCGAGTGCTTTGGAGATGCGATCGCCCAGGACACACAAGAGCGCAACCAACGGTTTCTGGAAGAAGCCCTTGAGTTGGTTCAAGCATGCGCCTTGACCTCAGACGAGGCTCACCAGCTGGTCGACTACGTATTTGGACGGGATGTTGGCGAGCAGTCGCAAGAGGTCGGCGGCGTTATGGTGACACTGGCTGCACTCTGTCGCGCCCACAAGCTGGCAATGCATCAGTGCGGCGAAACTGAGCTTGATCGAATCAGCCGCCCAGACGTGATGGCGCGGATTCGTGAAAAGCAGAAAGGCAAACCAGCATTCAGCCCTCTACCGGGCGTATACCCCGATCGCCGTTAGGAGCAGACATGGTCACCACTTCAGATGCGATACACCCAGAAACACCAGCTCGGTGGAGCTTCGCTTGTTCGCGTTGCACCTGGTGTGGATTCAATCCCGACGTGACCGTAATTGGCTACTTCGCCGACTGCTCTGAGTGTGGCGGGTCTTGTACTACGGATGTGCCCAGCCATGAACCAGTTGCAGGGCTGGCTGACAACAACTGATTTTAGTTGTTGCCCTGCCTGTCCAGGTGAGGTTACTGAGAACGAATTAGGAAGATGAGCAGCTTATGAATAATCAAGTCAACGTAGTGCGAAAAACAATCTTGTCCTGCACCCTTAACTTAGGCGTCGGCATCCTATTTATGGGGGTTTTAGCTGGGCTCATAGCTTTGGTTCCCATGGTCGAGGAGTGGCGGGCCCAGACGTGGGAGCACGTGTCGGGAATCATCACAAATGGCGGCACTAAAGTGACGCCTGCGGCATATATCCAGTGGGCGACATTACTATCCGCCGTATGGTCATTGTGCATTGCGTTGAAGCTTTGTAACGCACACTCCCTATGGTGCATCCCGTTTGGCCTGCTGTCAGTTAGCTCAGTTGTGCTCGGCGTGATTCCCGCCCAATATGCAATCATGTCCGTTTGCGGAGATTGGCAGCAAACCTTCGTATCCACCCAGCCTATCCTGATAAGGAGTGCGGTGGCCGTGGCTACACTACTTCCATGCATAGGGCTGCTTCTGTTCATGATTTGTCTGGTATGGACTTACTGTGGGGAGACCCCAAATCCCGCCAAACACAGGCATGAAAGCTGATGGTGGGCCCTGGGACTACTCAGCGCTCGGCATGAAACTCTATTTATTTTCACCTTAGAACTGAGCAGGCTCGAACGGTATTCACGCGCTGATCGTCTTCCTGACCCCAGCTCAGCATTTTAAAGGGGCAGAGAGCCCAGTCGTAGGGCTGCCTGTATCTGTGATCAATGTGTCGTGTGGTTTTGTGGGGCTGGCAAGCGCGGCTGCAGAAATGCCTCTTCATAGCCTTCCTCGCCAGGGAACAGGTTGTGTTTGTCAGCAATCAATACTTGATAGATGCGCTTGACCTCGCCACGAACATCGCAAACGTGTTCCGCCATGGCCACAGCTGCGTCAACCTGCACGCACTTTGTACGCAGCCCCTGGCCGGGCACAGACGACAATTCAACAAGGTCGGAACGTTCGTTCTCGATTAGCTCGCCAGCCTTAGCCAATTCAGAATATGCGTTGACCATGTAGGCATTCAATTCGTGATCCATACCGGCCATTGAGACAAGCTCGAAACCCACCGTGCCAGTAAGCCCGACTGAGTATGCGAATGAAGGAGAATCGTCACCGCCGAATACAGGCTTTACAGCGTAGCCCTGCTCTTGAATAACACGATCAATCTCGGCGGCCATGCTTGGCCCCAGGAGCGAGATGCGAATGACCCGGACTATATCGACCAAGTTTTCCTCAGTTACCAGTCCATCCACAACCAGCTGGCTGAGGTGAGCACCTACAGTCACTGATGGCGCGAGCTCAAAGGTCATGTTTGCAGCAAGAGTGCTCATCTGGAACTCATTGATGAGATTAGCGATGCCGGGGACTTGAAGCTTCAGCGCGGCGATTTGAGATGGTGTTGCATCGGGAAGGTCAGACATTGGTACTCCAGAGCTATTCGTTGAGTGTGTATAAGGTTGATGTAGCCATTCTGCCTGGGTCCCCTCCGTGCCAGAAGCATCCACAGTGATTCCGGATTGATCTTTTGGGTGGATACATCTAACCCGCTGCATATACTCAACCGATCCTGGTGGGAACACTCGCCTGAAACCCGACCTGATGGAATGAACCATGTTCTACGAAGACATTAAAGCAGCCATGCTTTCCGGCAAGCTCAAGGTTGGAATATCGCCGCTGAACAGTATCTCGTACCGCGATCAGATATCCATCGAAGCCCCAGGGCTGCTCAGCATCAAGGCAAAGTTTCTGACAAAGGCTGATCGGTTGGCGCTCGTTAATCTGGTGAAGCAAACCACCGGTGATGCAGCGCGTGAGTTGAAGACCTCGACTGTTCAGCAATGGCTTGAGGAACGCAAAGCAATGCTGTTAACCGGTAAGGCGGCCAGCGGCAAAACCACTTTCCTTCAAGCCGCACTGCCCAGCGCGGTTTACTTGAATGGACTTACGTCTGATTGGTCAAACGCAAACTGGTTTTGGTATCAGTTGAGCAAGGACCCTCACCTACCAGTGGTGATCGATGAGCCAAAAGCGTTCCCTGTTCTGGTTCTCGCCGAGATCCTGAAGATCATAAAGGATCAAAGTCGTGGGTATGTGCTTGTAACCCAAGCCGAGTCTGGGTCAGGATTCAATGAGCTCTGGCAGTCGATGACAACCGCGCCTGTCGGTTTCCTCGGCTACCCGCAGATTGACCCCAATTTCGT
>NZ_LXJP01000078.1:0-28266 GCF_001728855.1 Pseudomonas sp. AP19
CGCTGATTGCCGGGTATGGCAGCACGCAAACGGCCGGTGGCGAAAGCTCCTTGACCGCCGGTTATGGCAGCACCCAAACAGCTCAGGTGGGCAGTGATCTCACCGCAGGCTACGGCAGCACGGGCACCGCCGGCTCCGACAGTTCGCTCATTGCCGGGTATGGCAGCACGCAAACGGCCGGTGGCGAAAGCTCCTTGACCGCCGGTTACGGCAGTACCCAAACGGCTCAGGTAGGCAGTGATCTCACCGCCGGCTACGGCAGCACTGGCACCGCCGGCTCCGACAGTTCGCTGATTGCCGGGTATGGCAGCACGCAAACAGCCGGGGGCGAAAGCTCCTTGACCGCCGGTTACGGCAGCACCCAGACGGCTCAAGAAGGCAGTGATCTCACCGCCGGTTATGGCAGTACGAGCACCGCCGGCTCCGACAGTTTGCTGATCGCTGGCTACGGGAGCACGCAAACGGCCGGCGGAGAAAGCTCTCTGACCGCAGGGTATGGCAGCACCCAAACAGCCCGCAAAGGCAGTGATCTCACCGCTGGTTACGGCAGTACAAGCACTTCGGGCTCCGACAGCTCACTGATTGCCGGTTATGGCAGCACGCAGACTGCCGGGGGAGACAGCTCCCTGACTGCCGGTTATGGCAGTACGCAAACAGCTCAATTGGGCAGTGATCTCACCGCCGGTTACGGCAGCACGAGCACTGCGGGCTCCGACAGTTCGCTGATCGCCGGCTACGGCAGCACGCAAACTGCTGGCACAGACAGCTCCCTGACTGCCGGTTATGGCAGTACGTAAACAGCTCAATTGGGCAGTGATCTCACCGCCGGTTACGGCAGCACGAGCACTGCGGGCTCCGACAGTTCGCTGATCGCAGGCTATGGCAGCACCCAAACTGCGGGGGGAGAGAGCTCCCTGACTGCGGGTTACGGCAGTACTCAGACGGCTCAGGAAGGCAGTGACCTGACTGCCGGCTACGGCAGCACGGCCACCACCGGACCTGGCAGTATGGTGACTGCCGGTTACGGCAGCTCGCAGACCGCCGGTCACGCAAGTGCGTTGATTGCAGGTTATGGCAGCACCCAGACTGCGGGTTACAAAAGCATTCTGACTTCGGGATATGGCAGCACTCAGACCGCCCAGGAAAGCAGTGATCTCATCGCCGGCTACGGCAGTACTGAAACCGGTGGTTACGACAGTTCGTTGATCGCCGGTTACGGCAGTACCCAGACTGCCGGTTACGGAAGCATTCTGACTGCCGGATACGGCAGCACGCAGACGGCACAAGAAGGCAGTTCACTCACCGCAGGTTATGGCAGTACGAGTACCGCCGGCGCTGACAGCTCGCTGATCGCAGGCTACGGCAGTACTCAGACCGCAGGACACGAAAGTACACTCACTGCGGGCTACGGCAGCACCCAAACCGCTCAGGAGGACAGTTCGCTGACTGCGGGATATGGCAGTACCTCAACTGCCGGATTCAACAGTTCATTAATCGCCGGCTACGGCAGTACGCAAACATCGGGATATGAGAGCACCCTGACTGCCGGCTACGGCAGTACCCAAACGGCCCAGGACAATAGCTCGCTCACCACGGGTTACGGCAGTACCTCGACTGCGGGTTATCAAAGTTCGTTGGTCGCGGGTTACGGCAGCACCCAGACCGCTGGCTATGAGTCTACGTTGACAGCGGGTTACGGCAGTTGCCAGACGGCTCAGGAGCAAAGTTGGTTAACTGCCGGCTACGGAAGTACATCAACAGCCGGCTATGAAAGCAGGCTGATTGCCGGCTATGGCAGTACGCAAACCGCCGGCTACAAAAGCACCCTGACCGCAGGCTACGGCAGCACCCAGACCGCCCAGGAAGAAAGCTCGCTGACGACCGGTTATGGGAGCACTTCAACGGCCGGCTACAACAGTACGCTGATCGCCGGTTACGGCAGCACTCAAACTGCCGGCTACAACAGCAGCCTGACGACGGGTTATGGCAGTACCCAGACTGCGGGTTACGGCAGTGTCATGACCGCGGGTTATGGCAGTACGCTAACCGCTTTGGACAGCAGTACGCTAACCGCCGGCTATGGCAGCACGCAAACAGCCGGGTTTAGCAGTTCGTTGATGGCCGGCTACGGCAGTTCTCAGACCGCCGGTTTTGAGAGCACATTAACGGCGGGTTATGGCAGTACCCAGATGGCGGAGCGCGACAGCACGCTCACCGCGGGTTATGGCAGCACCGGGATTGCAGGGCAGGACAGCTCGCTGATTGCCGGTTATGGCAGCAGCTTGACCAGTGGCACGCGCAGCTGTTTGACCGCGGGTTATGGCAGCACACTCATCAGTGGACTGCACAGTGTACTGACGGCGGGCTACGGCAGCAGTCTTACCTCAGGCATGCGCAGCAGCCTGACGGCGGGATACGGCAGCAACCAGATTGCGAGCCATAAGAGTTCGCTGATTGCGGGCCATGAGAGCACTCAGATTGCAGGGCACAAAAGTATGTTGATCGCCGGCAAAGGCAGTTCGCAAACAGCGGGTTCTCGCAGCACGTTGATCGCCGGCGCTAACAGTGTCCAGATGGCGGGCGACCGCAGCAAGCTGACTGCCGGCGCAGACAGCACCCAGACAGCGGGCGATCGCAGCAAGCTCCTGGCCGGCAGCAACAGTTACCTGACTGCTGGCGACCGGAGCAAACTCACTGCCGGCGACGATTGTGTGCTGATGGCCGGGGATCGTAGCAAGCTGACGGCTGGCAAGAACTGCGTATTGACCGCAGGCGCTGACAGCCGGCTTATAGGGAGTCTCGGCTCGACGCTTTCAGGCGGAGAGAACTCGACACTGGTTTTCCGCTGCTGGGACGGTAAGCGTTACACCAACGTGGTCGTCAAGACGGGCATCGACGGTGTAGAAGCTGATGTTCCCTATCAAATTGACGAGGACAGCAACGTTCTGATCAAGGCTGAGGACAACAGCCACAGTGAGGCGGACCCGTCTCAGCTTCAGCCATGAAATTTCTCTCTAAAACAGCCTGAGGCCGAGTGCTGGAAACTTACCCCCCGAGTGCTATCAATCATGCTGGTGAAGGGAAGCATGCCCGGGTTGACGCTGTGACAACACCCTGATGAAGGCCAATGCAAAACGCCCCGACTTGTTTGGGGCGTTTTGTTATCAATCGGCGACAGGCCGGTCGAGGCAGCGAACGCGGTGATCCTCGTAGTCTGCACTCTTCTTCAATGAATATGCAGTTATGCATTTATATGTTTGCGCTAATGCATATTCACGCCTAGGGTTACCTCGAGCCAGATCGGTACGCGCCCTCGAATACGGGCATCCCGGAACGTCGATAGCTCAGCAACACCGCTGCACCTTTACACGCTGGACGCGTGTGTTCATTCATGGAGGATTGAAAAATGTTAACCCCTGAAACAACCCGGTTCACCGGCGATACACAGCCCAACTGCTTGGTCGGCCATCTGCTCGACCCGCAATTGGTCGAGGTAGACGCGGCTCATCAGCCCAAAGCAATGGCCGCCGCCGGCCTGAATTTCAGCATGCAGAAACAAACCCAGACCAACTGGTGCTGGGCGGCTGTTTCCGCGTCGGTCGGTAACTACTACGGCACCGGGTCCTGGACCCAATGTGGTGTGGCCAGTAACGCGCTGGACCGCAACTGCTGCAACCAGCCGGGCCCCTGCAACGTCTACGGCTATCTGGACGCCGCTTTGCGGATCACGCGCAGTTACAACGGCATGAATCAAGGCTCGCTGCAGATGTCGGCCATCCAGAAGCAGCTCAACATGGGCCGCCCCATCGGTTTGCGTTGCGCCTGGTACGGTGGCGGTGCGCACTTTCTGGTGATCTATGGCACCAACGGCAATTACCTGTTGATCGCCGACTCGATCTACGGCTATTCGACCCGTGCCTTGAACGCGTTCCCCGGTTCGTACAACGGCGGCGGCAATTGGACCAACACGTACTTCACCGTAAAGAACTGAGGAGGGCTGCATCATGCAACTGACTTATCCAAAGGCGCCTTCCAACGGCGTACAGGTACTGCGTCCAGCGCTGCAAGCTGCGCTGCACGCCCAGGGCTTCGGCATCAATCGCCAATTCGCGGCCGCTGTGCCGGGCCAAATCAGGCTGAGCGAAGGCTATCGTGGCTACTCGCTCAGCCTGGAGGACCTGAGCCTCGGTAAAGGCCTGAAAGACGCTAAGGTCGGTGATTGGCATTACCTGGTGTTTGCCGATGGCGCGACGATTGCCGACGCACAATTGGCTGACGTACGCGGGCATGTCGAGTTCGCGTCGCTCAACCATGGGACGCTGGCAGCGGCGACCGTGGAGGCGCTGAAACTGGCGGAACAGTCTGCGCAATTGCAGGGTAAAACCGTGGAACTGCGCGTGTTATTCATCTCGGCACTGCACGTTGTGGCCATCTGGCTGCACGCCGACGGCGAAGAGGTGCTGATCCCGATTGAGCCGACGCCCAAGGACCTGGCGATCACGCAGTTGTACAGTGAGGCGGCGCTGCTTGCGTTGCTCAAGCCGGCGGCTGAACAGGCCCGTCAGCGCTTCGCTGCAGACACCCGTGGCGAGTTGGGCAGTTGATAACAGCCTGAGGTAAACAAGCCCGGACAGTGTCCGGGCTTGTTTTTCGAAGCGAGTCAGCGATGCGGGCGCCATGAAGCGGTACTGCGAATGTCGTCGGCCCATGGCCGGCGCCTCGAACTGCGCCCTGAGCGTAGACGATGCACTTACAACGGGGTCAGCACATTCATCACCGTGTCCAGCGCCACGCGGGTGTCATCCAGTTGCACCAGTGAGGCGTGCCGGGCGCCGAGCGCGTCGCGATTCTGGATGGCGGTGAGGATGGCCTTGTGGCGGGGCAGGCTGAGGCCCTGGATGTCCGGGCGGCGGTTGGTGATGTTGATCGACTCGCGCAGCGGCAGCGAGAGCATGTTGCACATGTAGGCGAGCAAGTCGTTGCGGGTCGCGTCGGCAATCGCCCGGTGAAAGTCCAGGTCGGCTTGCAACAGCTCGTCGTGGGTCTTTGCGGTCTCCATGCCCACGTAGGCTTTTTCGATGGTGGCGATGTCTGCGTCGGTGGCGGTGGTCGCGGCCATGGCGGCGATTTCCGGTTCGAGAATGCGCCGCACACCGGCCAGGGTGTTGAAGAACTCACTGTGGGGCGTGGACTGCATCAGCCAGGACAACACGTCCGGGTCGAGCAGGTGCCATTTCAAGCGTGGCCGCACCACCGCGCCCACCCGTGGCTTGGAATACACCAGGCCCTTGGCACTGAGCACCCGCGTCGCCTCGCGCAACACCGAGCGGCTGACCTTGTACTCCTCGCAGAGCGTGGCCTCCATGGGCAGGCGTTCTTCGGGTTTGAAGCGGCCGGAAACGATGTGCATGCCCAAGTCCTGAACGATCTGGGCATGCATGCTCTTGCGCGGCTTGGGCGGCTGGTGATCCATAACGAACGGGAGGCTCTGGCTAAATAAGCGGCATCATAGCATCCCAATTAGTGGGAATGACGCGGGACTTCAGCCCCACGGCAACCCACCAGGAAGTCAAAGTCGCAGCCTTGGTCCGCTTGCAGCACGTGGTCGATGTACAGCTGACGGTAGCCGCCGACGATCAGCTTCTGCGGGGGGGCCAGGTCCGCCATGCGCGCGGCCAGCTCTGCGTCGGGGATGTCCAGGTGCAGGCGGCCATTGGCGCAATCGAGTTCGATCCAGTCACCTTCCTTCACCGTCGCCAACGGGCCACCGGCAGCGGCTTCCGGTGCCACGTGCAGCACCACCGTGCCGTAGGCGGTGCCGCTCATGCGCGCGTCGGAAATACGCACCATATCGGTCACACCCTGGGCCAGCAGTTTGGCCGGCAAGCCCATGTTGCCGACTTCGGCCATGCCCGGGTAGCCCTTGGGCCCGCAGTTTTTCATGACCAGGATCGAGTTGGCATCCACGTCCAGCGCCGGGTCGTTGATGCGGGCCTTGTACATGTCGAAGTCCTCGAACACCACCGCACGGCCACGGTGCTGCATCAACTGCGGGCTGGCGGCCGACGGCTTGAGCACCGCGCCCAGCGGCGCCAGGTTACCGCGCAGCACGCAAATGCCGCCGTCGGCGCGGATCGGGTTGTCGAGGGTGCGGATGACTTCGTCCTGGCCATAGATCGGCGAGTCCTTGGTGTTTTCGCCCAGGGACTTGCCATTGACGGTCAACGCATGCGGATGCGGGATCAGGTTGGCTTCGCCCAGGCGGCGCAGCACGGCCGGCAAGCCGCCGGCGTAATAGAACTCCTCCATCAGGAAGCGTCCCGAGGGTTGCAGGTCGACGATGGTCGGCATGCCACGGCCCATGCGTGTCCAGTCATCCAGGTCGAGCTCGACGCCGATGCGCCCGGCAATGGCTTTCAAGTGGATCACCGCGTTGGTCGAACCGCCGATGGCCGCATTCACGCGGATCGCGTTTTCAAACGCTTCCTTGGTGAGGATCTTCGACAGCTTCAAGTCTTCGCGCACCATCTCCACCGCGCGCATGCCGGACATATGCGCCAGCACGTAACGCCGCGCATCCACCGCCGGAATCGCCGCGTTGTGGGGCAGGGAAGTGCCCAGGGCCTCGGCCATGCACGCCATGGTCGACGCGGTGCCCATGGTGTTGCAGGTGCCCGCCGACCGCGACATGCCACCTTCGGCGGCGAGGAAATCGTCCAGGGTAATCGTACCGGCCTTGACCTGTTCGCTGAGCTGCCAGACCACGGTGCCCGAGCCGATGTCCTGGCCCTTGTGCTTGCCGTTGAGCATCGGCCCGCCGGTGACCACGATGGCCGGCACGTCGCAACTGGCCGCACCCATCAGCAGGGCCGGGGTGGTTTTGTCACAGCCGGTCAACAGCACGACGCCGTCGATGGGGTTGCCGCGAATGGCTTCTTCCACGTCCATGCTCGCCAGGTTACGGGTGAGCATGGCGGTGGGGCGCAGGTTGGATTCGCCGTTGGAGAACACCGGGAATTCGACAGGGAAGCCACCGGCCTCGATCACGCCGCGTTTGACGTGCTCGGCGATCTGGCGGAAATGCGCGTTACACGGGGTCAGCTCCGACCAGGTGTTGCAGATGCCGATGATCGGTTTTCCGTGGAATTGATGGTCGGCGATGCCCTGGTTCTTCATCCAGCTGCGGTACATAAAGCCGTTCTTGTCGGCGGTGCCGAACCACTGGGCGGAGCGGAGAGCGGGCTTTTTATCAGGCATGATGGCTTCTCTTATTGTATGACTATATGTTCTATATGTGGCTAAACATAAGCGCAAAATCGAAGCTTTGGAAGTGTTGTTTTGTAAATAGTCCTACTATATAGTCCGTCTTAACTGAGGCATGACCCTGGCGGATTTTCGCGAGAGGCGTCCCCCGAGCTTCTATAAAAACAACAATCGGAGATCGACCCCCATGAGCCAGGAACTGCGGCTTATTCGGCGCATCACGCTGAAACTGATTCCCTTCCTGATCCTGCTGTACCTGGTCGCCTACGTGGACCGCTCGGCAGTCGGCTTTGCCAAGTTGCACATGGGCGCCGACGTCGGCATTGGTGACGCCGCGTACGGTCTGGGTGCGGGGCTGTTCTTCATTGGCTACTTCCTGTTCGAGATTCCCAGCAACCTGATGCTCGACCGTTTCGGCGCCCGGCGCTGGTTTGCGCGCATCATGCTCACGTGGGGCGCCATCACCATCGGCATGGCATTCGTACAAGGGCCACAGAGTTTTTACCTGATGCGCTTTCTGCTCGGTGCGGCGGAAGCCGGGTTCTTTCCGGGCGTTCTCTACTACATCACCCAATGGTTTCCGGTGCGCCATCGCGGCAAGATCCTCGGGCTGTTCATCCTGTCCCAACCCATCGCGATGATGATCACCGGCCCGGTGTCCGGCGGCTTGTTGGGCATGGACGGCATTCTTGGGCTGCACGGCTGGCAGTGGCTGTTTATCGTGATCGGCACCCCGGCGCTGCTGCTCACCTGGCCGGTGTTGCGCTACCTGCCGGACGGCCCCAAACAGGTCAAGTGGATGAGCGAGGACGAAAAGACCTGGCTCACCGGCGAGCTCAATAAAGACCTGCAAGCCTACGGCCAGACCCGCCACGGCAACCCGCTGCATGCGCTCAAAGATAAGCGCGTGTTGCTGCTGGCGCTGTTCTACCTGCCGGTGACCTTGAGCATTTATGGGCTGGGGTTGTGGCTGCCGACGTTGATCAAGCAGTTCGGCGGCAGTGACCTGGTCACCGGGTTCGTCTCGGCGGTGCCGTACATCTTCGGCATCATCGGCCTGCTGATCATCCCGCGCAGTTCCGACCGCTTGAACGACCGCTACGGCCACCTCGCGGTGCTCTATGTGCTCGGCGCCATCGGCCTGTTTTTGAGCGCCTGGCTGAGCGTGCCGGTGCTGCAAATGGCCGCGCTGTGCCTGGCGGCGTTTGCGCTGTTTTCCTGCACGGCAGTGTTCTGGACGTTACCGGGCCGGTTTTTTGCCGGCGCGAGCGCGGCGGCAGGGATTGCGCTGATCAATTCGGTGGGCAACCTCGGCGGCTACATCGGTCCGTTTGTGATTGGTGCACTCAAGGAATACACCGGCACCCTGGCCTCCGGTTTGTACTTCCTGAGCGCGGTGATGGTATTCGGGCTGGTGCTGACCGGTGTGGTCTACCGCCTGCTGGAGCGCAAGCACGTGCTGCCGGTCGAGCAATTCGCCGCCAGTGCGCGTGGCGCCACACGTACTTAATCGAGGAGTCACTTCATGCGTTTAGTTCAGTTCGAGTTACGTAACGGCGAGCGCCGCGTCGGCGTCGTGGAAGGCCGCACAGTGCGCGAAGTGCAGAGCGCCCGCAGCGTGCGTGAGTTGGCGCTGGCTGCCATTGAAGCCGGCGTGGGCCTGGCGCAACAGGTCAACCGCCTGGGCCTGGGTGACAGCTACGACTACGCGGCGCTGTTGGCCGACCTGAAAATCCTGCCCCCCCTCGACCACCCGGACCCGGCGCACATGTTGATCAGCGGCACCGGCCTGACCCACCTGGGCAGTGCTTCGGCGCGCGACAAGATGCACAAGCAAGTCGGTGACGACAGCGCCATGACCGACACCCTGCGCATCTTCAAATGGGGCGTGGAGGGCGGCAAACCCGCCGCCGGCCAAGCGGGCGTACAACCTGAATGGTTCTACAAGGGCGACGGCAGCATCGTTGTGCGCCCGGGCGCAGCATTCCCGGTGCCGCCGTTTGCAGAAGATGCCGGCGAAGAACCGGAGATCGGCGGCCTCTACGTGATCGGCCACGATGGCAAGCCTTATCGCCTTGGCTTCGCCGTAGGCAACGAATTTTCCGACCATGTGATGGAGCGCAAAAACTACCTGTACCTGGCGCACTCCAAACTGCGCAGTTGCAGCTATGGCCCCGAATTGCGCGTGGGCGAGTTGCCCCAGCACCTGGCGGGCACCAGCCGCATCCTGCGCGACGGCGAAGTGATCTGGCAGAACGAATTCCTCAGTGGCGAGGCCAACATGTGCCACAGCCTGGAAAACCTCGAATACCACCACTTCAAATACCGCCAGTTCCTCACGCCGGGCGATGTGCATATTCACTTCTTCGGCACCGCCACCTTGTCATTCGCGGACGGTATACGTACCCAGCCGGGGGATGTGTTCGAGATCAGCCAAACCGAATTCGGCGCGCCGCTGATCAACACAGTCGGTAAGGCCGACGCGGTGTTCGAACCCGGCAATGTCATCACCCTTTAAGGAGAACTCCATGACCTCGTTCCTCGGCCACAACTACATCGGCGGCCAGCGCAGTGCCCAGGGCAGCGTCACGCTCAACAGTGTCGACGCCAGTACCGGCGAATCCTTGCCCCAGGCCTTCTATCAGGCCACGCCCGAGGAGGTCGATGCCGCCGCCCGCGCCGCTGCCGCCGCTTACCCGGCCTACCGCTCGTTGAGTGCCTCGCGCCGCGCGCAATTCCTGGATGCAGTGGCCGACGAACTGGAGGCGCTGGGTGATGATTTCATTGAGTTGGTCTGCCGCGAAACCGCATTGCCGGCAGCGCGTATCAAAGGCGAGCGCGGGCGTACCAGCGGGCAGATGCGTTTGTTTGCCACGGTGTTGCGTCGTGGCGACTTCTACGGCGCACGTATCGACAACGCCTTGCCCGACCGCCAGCCACTGCCGCGCCCGGACCTGCGGCAATACCGCATCGGCCTCGGCCCGGTCGCAGTGTTTGGCGCGAGCAATTTCCCCTTGGCGTTTTCCACCGCGGGTGGCGACACCGCTGCGGCATTGGCGGCGGGTTGCCCGGTGGTGTTCAAGGCTCACAGCGGGCATATGGCGACCGCCGAGCGCGTTGCCGATGCGATCATTCGGGCGGCCGAGGCCACCGAGATGCCGGCGGGGGTATTCAACATGATCTTCGGCGGCGGCGTCGGCGAAGCACTGGTCAAGCACCCGGCGATCCAGGCGGTGGGCTTTACCGGCTCGCTCAAGGGCGGTCGCGCGCTGTGTGACATGGCGGCGGCCCGCGCGCAGCCGATCCCGGTGTTTGCCGAGATGTCGAGCATCAACCCGGTGATTGTCTTGCCCCAGGCGTTGCAGGCGCGCTCGGAAACAGTCGCCCGCGACCTGACCGCTTCGGTGGTGCAGGGCTGTGGGCAGTTTTGCACCAACCCCGGCCTGGTGATCGGCATCGCTTCGGCGCAGTTCACGGCATTCACCGAGCAAGTGGCACAACTGATCGGCGCTCAACCGGCGCAAACCATGCTCAACGCCGGCACCTTGAGCAGCTACGGCAAAGGCTTGGAAAAACTGCTCGCACACCCCGCTATTCAGCACCTGGCGGGTAATGCCCAAACCGGCAATCAGGCGCAGCCGCAGCTGTTCAAGGCCGATGTGCGTTTGTTGATCGACGGCGATGAAGTGCTGCAGGAGGAAGTGTTTGGCCCAACTACCGTGTTTGTCGCCGTGGCCGACCAGGCCCAACTCAGCCAGGCCTTGCACGGCTTGCACGGGCAACTGACGGCGACGATTATCGGCGAGCCCACCGACTTTGAGCAGTTCGCTGAATTGACGCCGTTGCTGGAGCAAAAGGTCGGCCGCATCCTTCTTAACGGTTACCCAACCGGTGTTGAAGTGTGCGATTCGATGGTCCATGGCGGCCCCTACCCGGCGACCTCCGATGCCCGTGGCACCTCGGTCGGCACCCTGGCCATCGACCGTTTCCTGCGCCCGGTGTGCTTCCAGAATTACCCTGATAGCCTGCTGCCTGACGCGTTGAAAAACGCCAACCCGTTGCGTATTCAGCGGCTGGTGGATGGCATGCCTTCCCGCGACCCGCTGTAACACGTACCTGAGAACCCTGCTCCAGGAGGCAACATGCCGTGTACCGCAGTCACCGCGCACCGTGCGCAGTTGGGCGAAGGCCCGTTCTGGGACGTGCCGACCCAGGCGCTGTATTGGGTCAATATCGCCGGCAAACAGGCGCTGCGCCTGATGGGCGGGCAATTGCAGATCTGGCAGTTGCCGGAGCATGTTTCGGCATTCATCCCGTGTGAAAGCGGCGATGCACTGGTGACCTTGAGCAGCGGCGTGTATCGCCTGGACCTGGCAACCGAGGCCTTGAGCCTGCTCTGTGTCGCCGACCCGCAGCCCGGCAACCGGGGCAACGAAGCGCGCTGTGATGCCCAGGGCCGACTGTGGCTGGGCACCATGCAAAACAACCTCGGCGAGCGCGGTGAGGACCTGCCCATCACGCGGCGTTCCGGTGGTTTGTTTCGTATTGACGCCGACGCGCAGGTAACCCCGCTGCTGCATGGCCTGGGCATTCCCAACACCTTGCTGTGGAACGAGGACGGCACCCAGGTGCACTTCGGCGACAGCATGGACGGCACGTTGTATCGGCATTCGATCCAGGCGGGTGGCCAGCTCGATGCGGCCCAGGTGTGGTTCGGTCCGCATGCGCGCGGCGGGCCGGACGGCTCGGCGCTGGACAGCGAAGGCTATATCTGGAATGCGCGCTGGGACGGCAGTTGCCTGCTGCGCCTGTCGCCCGAAGGCGAGGTGGAGCGCATTCTCGAACTGCCTGTCAGCCGGCCCACCAGTTGCGTGTTTGGTGGCCCCAACCTCACCACGCTGTATATCACCAGCGCCGCCAGCCCCTTGGGCCACCCGCTGGATGGCGCGGTATTGGCCATTGAGCTCGATGTGCCCGGCACACCCTGTCACCGCTTTGCCGGTTAACCCCAAGACTTAAAAACAACAACAAGGAGTCACCCTATGAATCGTCGTCGTGGTATCCGTTCCCTGTGCTGCGCCGCTGTCGCGGTGTCGGCCCTGAGCTTGAGTGGCCTGTTGCTGGCCGCTGAAGAAGTGAAGATCGGCTTTCTGGTCAAGCAGGCCGAAGAGCCCTGGTTCCAGACCGAATGGGCCTTCGCTGAAAAAGCCGGCAAGGAGCATGGTTTTACCGTGATCAAGATCGCCGTGCCCGATGGCGAGAAAACCCTGTCGGCCATCGACAGCCTGGCCGCCAACGGCGCCAAGGGTTTTGTGATCTGCCCGCCGGACGTGTCCCTCGGGCCGGCCATCGTGGCCAAGGCCAAGGCCAACGGGCTGAAAGTGATTGCGGTGGATGACCGCTTTGTCGACGCCAAGGGCAACTTCATGGAAGACGTGCCGTACCTGGGCATGGCGGCCTTCGAAGTCGGCCAGAAGCAGGGCGCCGCGATGGCGGCTGAGGCGAAAAAACGCGGCTGGGACTGGAAGGACACCTACGCGGTGATCAACACGTTCAACGAGCTCGACACCGGTAAAAAACGCACCGACGGTTCGGTCAAATCCCTGGAAGACGCCGGCATTCCCAAGGACCACATCCTGTTCACCGCCGCCAAAACCCTCGACGTACCGGGCAGCATGGACGCCACCAATTCGGCGTTGGTCAAACTGCCCAGTGGCGCCAAGAACCTGATCATCGGCGGCATGAACGACAACACCGTGCTGGGCGGCGTACGCGCCACCGAAAGTGCCGGCTTTGCCGCAGCGAATGTCATCGGTATCGGCATCAATGGCACCGACGCCATCGGCGAATTGAAGAAACCCAACAGCGGCTTCTTCGGCTCGATGCTGCCGAGCCCGCACATCGAGGGCTACAACACCGCGAAGATGATGTTCGACTGGGTCACCACCGGCAAGGAGCCACCGAAGTACACCGCCATGGATGAAGTCACGCTGATCACCCGCGAGAACTTCAAGCAGGAACTGGAAAAAATCGGTTTGTGGAACTGATGGATTTCCTCGGCGGCCCCGGCAACGGGGCCGCCTGATCCGTGTGACGAGGTGGTTATGCACGCGCAAGTACAGACACACAACGCCGCTGCCCGGTTGTGCTTTAACGGTATCGGCAAAACCTTTCCCGGGGTCAAGGCGCTGGATGGCATCAGTTTCACCGCCTACCCTGGGCAGGTGCACGCCTTGATGGGCGAAAACGGCGCAGGCAAGTCGACCCTGTTGAAGATTCTCGGCGGAGCTTATCAGCCCAGCAGCGGTACGTTGCAGATCGGCGAGCAGGTGCTGGCGTTCAAATCCGCCGCCGACAGCATCGCCAGCGGCGTCGCGGTGATTCACCAGGAATTGCACCTGGTGCCGGAGATGACGGTCGCCGAGAACCTGTTTCTGGGGCATCTGCCGGCGCGCTTCGGGGTGGTCAATCGCGGCCTTCTGCGCCAGCAGGCATTGGCGTGCCTCAAAGGCCTGGCGGATGAAATCGACCCCGAGGAAAAACTCGGTCGCCTGTCCCTCGGCCAACGCCAACTGGTGGAAATCGCCAAGGCGCTGTCCCGTGGCGCCCGGGTGATTGCCTTCGATGAGCCGACCAGCAGCTTGTCGGCCCGCGAGATCGATCGGCTGATGGCGATCATCACGCGCCTGCGTGACGAGGGCAAAGTGGTGCTCTACGTGTCGCACCGCATGGAGGAAGTGTTCCGCATCTGCAACGCCGTCACGGTGTTCAAGGACGGCCGCTACGTGCGCACCTTTGACGACATGAACGCGTTGACCCATGACCAGTTGGTGACCTGCATGGTCGGTCGCGATATTGAGGATATTTACGACTACCGTGCGCGCGCACACGGCGAGGTCGCGCTCAAGGTTGACGGCCTGCTGGGCCCGGGCTTGCGTGAGCCGGTGAGCTTTGAGGTGCGCAAGGGCGAGATTCTTGGCCTGTTCGGGCTGGTGGGCGCGGGGCGTACCGAGCTGTTTCGGCTGCTCAGCGGGCTGGAACGCGCGAGCGCCGGCCACCTGCAGCTCTGCGGGCAACCACTGCAGTTGCGCTCACCCCGCGATGCGATCGCAGCCGGTGTGTTGCTGTGCCCGGAAGACCGCAAGAAAGAGGGGATCATTCCGCTGGCAAGCGTCGCGGAAAACATCAATATCAGCGCACGCGGTGCCCACTCCGCGTTCGGTTGGCTATTGCGCGAGGGCTGGGAAAAGGGCAATGCCGGCCAGCAGATCAGCGCGATGAAAGTCAAAACCCCGAACGCGGCGCAAAAAATCATGTACCTGTCCGGCGGCAATCAGCAGAAGGCCATTTTGGGCCGCTGGTTGTCGATGCCCATGAAGGTCTTGCTGCTCGACGAGCCGACCCGTGGCATCGACATCGGCGCCAAGGCCGAGATCTACCAGATCATCCACCACCTTGCAGCGCAGGGCATTGCGGTGATTGTGGTGTCCAGCGACCTGATGGAGGTCATGGGCATTTCCGACCGCATCCTGGTGCTGTGCGAAGGCGCCTTGCGCGGCGAACAACAGCGTGAACACGCCACTGAATCCAACTTGCTGCAGCTGGCCCTGCCACGCGGCCCGGCGAACTGAGAGATGACCATGACAACCCAACACAACGCGTTGCCGACGGCACGCAAACCCCTGGATGTGCGTGCGCTGCTCGATAACTGGGCGATGTTGCTGGCGGCGATCGGGATCTTTGTACTGTGCGCCTTACTGATCGACAACTTCCTCTCGCCGCTGAACATGCGCGGGCTGGGCCTGGCAATTTCCACGGTCGGCATCGCCGCCTGCACCATGCTGTTTTGCCTGGCGTCGGGGCATTTCGACTTGTCGGTGGGCTCGGTGATTGCCTGCGCCGGGGTCGTCGCGGCGATCGTGATGCGCGATACCGACAGCGTGATGCTGGGCATTGGCGCCGCGTTACTGATGGGGCTGATCGTCGGGCTGATCAACGGCATCGTGATCGCCAAGCTGCGGGTCAATGCCTTGATTACCACCCTGGCGACCATGCAGATCGTGCGCGGCCTGGCCTATATCTTTGCCAACGGCAAGGCTGTAGGGGTGTCGCAGGAGCAGTTTTTCATCTTCGGCAACGGCCAGTTGCTGGGAGTGCCGGTGCCGATCCTGATCACCATTGTATGCTTCCTGTTTTTCGGCTGGCTGCTCAACTACACCACCTATGGGCGCAACACCATGGCCATCGGCGGCAACCCGGAAGCGGCGTTGCTGGCCGGGGTGAATGTCGATCGCACCAAGATCCTGATCTTTGCCATGCATGGTGTGATTGGCGCGCTGGCAGGGGTGATTCTGGCTTCACGCATGACCTCCGGCCAGCCGATGATTGGCCAGGGGTTTGAGCTGACGGTGATTTCCGCCTGCGTGCTCGGCGGGGTCTCGTTGAGCGGCGGGGTAGGCATGATTCGCCACGTGATTGCCGGGGTGTTGATCCTGGCGATTATCGAGAATGCGATGAACCTGAAGAACATCGACACCTTTTACCAGTATGTGATTCGCGGTTCGATCCTGCTGCTGGCGGTGGTCATCGACCGCATGAAACAGCGCGGATAACCCGGTCTGTGAAAGCCAAAAAGGAAGGAGCGGGCAAGCCCGCTCCCAGCGTTTATTTGGCGCTGAACTTAAAAATGGTGTGTTGGCTATAGGTCTGGCCGGGGTTCAGGCGTGTCGACGCAAACTTCGGTTGGTTAGGCGCATCCGGAAAGTGCTGGGTCTCCAGGGTGAAACCGCTCCAGTGCTGGTAAGTCTTGCCGGCTTTGCCCTTGACCGTGCCGTCGAGGAAGTTGCTGGTATAGAACTGCACGCCAGGCTCGCTGGTGTAGAGCTGTAAATGCCGGCCTGACGCGGGGTCGTGTACTTCAGCCGCGAGTTTTTTGATATCGCCCTGAGTGTCCAGCGCCCAGTTGAAGTCAAACCCGCCCTGTTTTGGCTCGGCGAATTTGAGCTGTGGGTGGTCATCCTTGATGTGCTGGCCGATCGGCGTGGGTGCCAGGAAGTCCATCGGTGTGCCTTTGACCGGTGCCAGTTCGCCGGTAGGGATCAAGGTGGCATTTACCGGCGTGTAGTGGCTGGCATGCAAGGTCGCGACGTGCTTGAGGATGTCGCCGTTACCCGCGCCGGCGAGGTTGAAGTAACTGTGGTTGGTGAGGTTGAGCACCGTGGGTTTGTCGGTGGTGGCCGTGTAATCGATGTGCAGTTCGTTGTTGTCGTTGAGGCTGTAGGTGACCTCGGTTTTCAGATTGCCGGGGAAGCCCATCTCGCCGTCTTTGGACAGGTACGTGAGGGTCACGCCGACCGAGTCCTTGCCCTTGACTGGCTTGGCTTGCCACACGTGCTTGTCGAAACCCTGTGCGCCGCCGTGCAGCGCGTTGGGGCCGTCGTTGAGGGGTACCTGATAGCGTTTGCCATCGAGCTCGAAGGCGCCGCCCGCGAGGCGGTTGCCAAAGCGCCCGATGGTCGCGCCAAAAAATGCGCTGCCGGCCTGGTAACCCTGTACATCGTCAAAACCGAGCACCACGTCCTCGGCCTTGCCGTTTTTATCCGGTACTTTCAGCGACTGCAATACGCCGCCGTAAGTGATGACCGTGGCTTGCATGCCATGGCTGTTGCGCAATATGTACTGCTCGACGGCCGTGCCGTCATTGGTTTTGCCGAAGGGCTTTTGCTCGCTGGTGAGGCCTGCGGCCTGGACACCGCCGCTGGCAATCATCATGGACAGGGCAAGGCCGGAAAGCAGGTGACGAGGGTGCTTCATGGTCGAACTTCCTTTTGTTGTTTTCAGTGGAATAGTTCTACTAATGTGCGATATTTTGTCGATGGAACAGCAGATTTATAGCCTTTTACTGCCTTTTTGCAAAATAAAATAAGACTAATTGAGTGAGGCATCCGTTATATGAATATTGCGCAGGCTGTGTATCCCGACCTCAAGGGTAAGACCGTGCTGGTTTCCGGAGGTGCTTCGGGCATTGGTGAGTTTATGGTGCGGGCCTTCGCCGCGCAGGGGGCGAGGGTGGGCTTTGTGGACCGGGCACAAAGCCAGGGTGAGCGATTGGCGGCGTTCTTGAGTGCCCAAGGGCACACCGTGCAGTTTTTGCACTGCGACATCACCGATGACATCGCCTTCCAGGCGGCGATAGAGCGTTTCGAACATTCGCTCGGCCCCATCACCGTGCTGGTCAACAACGCCGCCAACGATGTGCGCCACACCCTGGAAGAGGTCGATTCGGCGATGTTCGACCGGTTGATAGCCGTCAACCTCAAGCACGCTTTTTTTGCCGCGAAGGCGGTGGCGCCGATGATGAAACGCGCGGGCGGCGGGGCAATCATCAATTTGGGTTCGGTCGGTTGGATGATGGCGTCTGCGGGCTACCCGGTATACGCGGCCAGCAAGGCTGCCGCCCACGGCATGACGCGGGCGCTGGCCCGGGAGCTGGGACCGGAGCGCATCCGGGTCAACACCCTGGTGCCCGGCTGGGTCATGACCGAAAAACAATTGGCGATGTGGGTAGACGACGCGGCCCGGGAGCTGATCAGCCGCAGCCAGTGCCTGCCAGGCAGTGTGCTGCCGGAACACATCGCCAATATGGCGTTGTTTCTTGCCTCTGAGGTGTCGGCGATGTGTTCGGCGCAGAACTTTATTGTGGATGGCGGTTGGGTGTAGTCGCGTTACTCGATCGGGTATCTGCGAAAGGCCGGATGCTGCTCAAGCGCGCGGGTATGGCGTTGCAGGTGGGGAAACGCATCGGCTTCGAGCACCGTCGGCAGTTTGAACCGGGTAAACGACCAGGCGACTGCCGCAGTCAGCGCGGCTTGGCTCAGCGGTTCGCTGCTGGGCTGGGCCAGGTGTTTTTCCAGCAGCGTATAGGCCGCCAGCAACTGCCCGGTGACGCGCTCGATCCACGGCGCGTGCAGTTTTTCCGCCGGGCGCAGGTGGTGTTCATAGACAATCTGCACGGTTTTCTCACACGCTGCCAGGGCCAACCCGAGCACTTGCAGCGCATGGGCGCGCGCCTCGGCCTGTGCGGGCAGGAGCTTCCTGTCGGGCGGCGCGAGGGCTTCGAAGTAATCCAGGATCAGGCTGGAATCCATCAGCACCGTCCCATCCTCCAGCACCAGGCTGGGCGCCTTGACCACCGGGTTGATCCGCGCGAATTCGCTGAAGGTGCTGAACACGGACAAGGGTTCATGCACAAAGTCTACGCCGTACAACTCCAGGGAAATTGCCACGCGGCGAACGTAAGGCGAGTCCAGCATACCGATCAGTTTCATGCAGCCTCCATTGCTATCCGGATCATTGGCTCAAGAGAGTAAGGGCTGTTGATCGGCGTGCGCAATGGCCTGACGTAACTGCCCATAGGCGCTCACCAATTGCTCCAGGCTGAACGCCAGGTTGCGCCCACTGGGGTTGGGCAACACCCACACCGACGCATCGCCCAATGATTGGGCTTGCAAGCCCCAGGCTATCGCGCGCTGGCCAGACAACGCGCTGTAACCGGCCTTGCCGAGAAAGGCCACGCAGCGTGGCCGGTAGTGGCGGATTTTCTGTTCGAACGCGGCCGCCGCGGCCTTGAATTCATGCCGTGCCAACTCGCTCGCACTCGCCGTCGGGCGCTCCACGACAGTGGTCAAGCCGCAGTAGTAGTGCAGCAAGGTACGCCCGTTTTTGGGAAAAATTTCATGGGGCGTGAAACCGGCCAGGTGCAGGGTGCGCCAGAAGCGGTTGCTGCGGTTGGCAAAGTGCTGGCCGAGCGCGGCAGAACCCTTGCCGGGGTTGATCCCGCAGAACACGACCGTCAGTTGCTCGGCCAGGATGTCTTCGAGTCGTTCGCTCATGTCGGGTCTGCCTGTCAGTGGGGGAGCGGCCATTCGCTAAAGCGCTGCGCCTGCGCAGCCATGGCCGCGGGCGGTGATGCTGGCCACAGCGTGACAAGCTATCCGCCGATAGCTTAACGTCCTTGGCCAGCGGGGGGGCAGGCAAAGTCGTCGGCGGCGATAAGATCCAGGGGCAGCGGCCGTTCACGTCAGTGCCCCTGCAAAACCCGCCATTAAACGCTAATGTGGGGCTGACCCACGCGCTGGGTGGCGGATCAAGCGTGGCCCGATTGGCGGCATCGAACCGTACTGAAACCGAGGAGAATCAAGCATGACCGATTACGTACCCGCGAAGGTGTGGACCTGGGACACCGAAAGCGGCGGCACCTTCGCCAGCATCAACCGGCCCATTGCCGGTGCGACCCATGACAAGGCACTGCCAGTCGGCAAGCACCCGCTGCAACTGTATTCCCTGGCCACGCCCAATGGGCAGAAAGTCACCATCCTGCTGGAGGAGTTGCTGGCCCTGGGGCACGCCGGCGCTGAATACGATGCCTGGCTGATCAAGATCGGCGATGGCGACCAGTTCGGCAGCGGGTTTGTTGCGGTCAACCCGAACTCCAAGATCCCGGCATTGATGGACCATAGCGGTGACACGCCGATTCGGGTGTTCGAGTCCGGTGCGATCCTGCAATACCTGGCGGAGAAGTTCGGGGCGTTTTTCCCCACCGAACCGGCTGCTCGCGCTGAGTGCCTGTCGTGGCTGTTCTGGCAGATGGGCAGCGCGCCGTATCTGGGCGGGGGCTTCGGGCATTTTTATGCGTATGCGCCGAGCAAGATGGAATACCCGATCAATCGGTTTGCGATGGAAACCAAGCGCCAGTTGGATGTGTTGGACCAACGCCTGGCGGTGAGTGAGTACATCGCCGGGGATGAATACACCATCGCCGATATTGCGATTTGGCCCTGGTACGGTGGCTTGGTTAAAGGCCGCTTGTATGGGGCGGCAGAATTCCTGTCGGTGCAGGATTACAAGCACGTGCTGCGCTGGGCCGACGCCATCGAAGCGCGACCTGCGGTGCAGCGCGGGCGCCGGGTCAATCGGGTTTCCGGGGAACCTGCGGAGCAGTTGCCGGAGCGGCATGCCGCAAGCGACCTGGACTGAATGCACGCACCTTGACGGCCTTCGGTCCGTCTGTTGCGATGACCGGGTGGGTGGCCGTGAAGTCACCGCGGGTCGGCTAATCTGCGCGGGTCAAAACCGCCCTCAACGTGTGGACTTTTCACTATGAAGACCTGCCCTGTTCAAGCCCCTTTAGAGCCGCAGTCCGTCTGCCATCCCATCACCCGCAGCGCGATCTTTATGGTTGCTACCGTTACCCCCGGCAGTGAAGACCGCGTGCGCGCCTGGTGTGGCGACATCGCCGGCCTGGTGCGCTCGGTGGGCAAGCGCGTACCGGCGGGCAACCTGACCTGCGTCTGTGGGTTCGGCTCGCAGGCGTGGGACCGGCTGTTCGGCGCACCGCGCCCGGCGGCCTTGCATTCGTTTCGCGAGTTTGGGGTGGAAGGGCGCAAGGCCGTTTCGACACTCGGTGACATCCTGCTGCATATCCGTGCCGAGCAGATGGACCTGTGTTTCGAACTGGCCACGCAACTGATGGCGGCCCTGGGCGACAGTGTCAAGGTGGTGGATGAGGTCCAGGGTTTCCGCTACTTCGATATGCGCAGCATCATCGGTTTTGTCGACGGCACCGAGAACCCGGTGGGGCGCAAGGCGGTCGGGTTCACCATCGTCGGCGATGAAGACCCTGAATTCGAAGGCGGCAGCTACGTGCTGGTGCAAAAGTACCTGCACGACATGGCCGCCTGGAATGGCTTGACCGTGGAAGCGCAGGAGCGGGTGATCGGGCGCACCAAGCTGGCGGACATTGAATTGGACGAAGAAACCAAGCCAAGCAACGCCCACAGCGCGTTGACCGTAATCACCGATGAAAACGGCGAAGAAGTGAAGATTCTGCGTGACAACATGCCGTTTGGCCGACCGGGCGCCGGTGAGTTCGGCACCTACTTTATCGGCTACGCACGCTCGCCGCAGCCGTTGGAGCAGATGCTGGAAAACATGTTCGTCGGCCGCCCGGTCGGCAATTACGACCGCTTGCTGGACTTCAGCACGGCGGTGACCGGCGGCCTGTTTTTCGTGCCTTCGGCCGACCTGCTCGACGCGCTGGCCGACCGCCTGCCTGCGGCTTAGCTCAATGCTGCTTAACTGAGCAGCCCGGTGCTGACCGCAACGATCAGGAAAATCCCCAGCAGCGCGCGGTAGATCACGAACGGCCAGGTGGAGAACCGCTCCAGGAACTTCATCAGGCCCCAGATTGCGAAGAACGCCGAGACGCTGGCGACCACCAGGCCGAAGAGCAAGTGCGACCAGGCGTGGGCGGGCAGCTCGGCGTGCAGCAACACCCACAGTTCTTTCAAACCGGCGAGGGCGATGGCCGGCAAGCCCAGCAGGAAGGAAAAGCGCGCGGCTTCTTCACGTTTGAAGTTGAGGAACAGGGCGGCGGTCAGCGTGGAGCCTGAACGCGAGACGCCGGGAATCAGCGCACCAATCTGCGCAATGCCGACAATCAGTGCATCGCGCAGGCGCATTTCGCTCATGTCCCGCGTGTGGCGTGCCCGCACTTCGGCGACTGCCAGCAACACCGCCATGACCACACAGGAAATGCCGATCACCATCAGGCCGCGCAACGGCGAGTTGCAGGTGTTGAGGGTCGAGGACAAGGCCAGCCCGGCAATCCCGATCGGGATGGTCGCCAAAATGATCGCCACCGCCAGCTTGAACCACCGGTCGTTGTAATCACCCCGGCGCACCGCGCTGATGCTGCCGGTGGTCACCTGGTGCACATCGCGCCAGAAGTAACTGACCACCGCCGCCAGCGCCGCCAACTGCATGGCCGCTGAAAACGCCGAGCCCGGATCTTGCCAGCCGAGCAGGGCAGGCACCACGCGCATGTGGGCCGTGGACGACACGGGCAACAGCTCGGTAATGCCCTGGATCACGCCCAGAATGAAGATCTGCAGGTAATCCAGGGAGGCAAAACCCACATCCAGGCCGGCGGAACAGACGTTTGTCAAAGTACATGTCCTTGAAAAATAGGGAGGCGGGCAAAGTTTATTCTAAATGTTTCAGGATTTTCGGCGGGGCCCGACAAATCCGCAATCGGTTCAGCAAACAGAAAGGTTAGCCAATGTATTGGCCTGCACGCGTGTTTTGTGAACAATGGCGCCCTGCTTTTTTTGACCGAGAGCCTCATGCCTGAAACCACCGTCGAATTGATCCAGACCGGCCCCGACGCGTCGGAGCTGATCCGCAATCTTTACCAGTACTACGCCTACGAGTCCTCGGACTGGGAGCAGGAAGATGTGGAGGCGGACGGCCGCTTCTACATCCATGACGAGCACCTGACGCGCTATTGGCAAGACCCGCAGTGGAGCGCCAACCTGCTGCTGGTCGATGGGTATATCGCCGGCTTCCTGTTGATCGAAGGCAGCGAACTGCCCGGCATCGATGCCCTGGAACTGGCTGACCTGTTCATCCTCAAGCGCTATCGTCGCAAAGGCATCGGCCGCGCCATCGCGACCCAGGTGTTGAGCAGCGGGCAGACCAATTGGCTGGTGCGTTTTTACGATCAGGATGAAGTGTCCCAGGCGTTCTGGCGCGCAGTGTTGGACGACCTGCCGCGCCCGGCGCAGACGCTTGAGCTGGATGATGACCCGCAGTTGGTGAGCTACCTGATTACGCGTGCGGCGCTGCATTGAACGCTTGCTGCATCGCCTGAGGCGGCTGCCCGAACGCGCGCAGAAACGCCTGGCGCATGCGTTCGCGATCACCGAAGCCGGTTTCGCGGGCCACCACTTCGACCGGGTGACGGCTGGTTTCCATCATCGCCCGGGCGGCTTCCACGCGCAGCGATTCGATGGCCTTGGCGGGGGTTTGCCCGGTTTCTTCGCGAAACACACGGCTGAACTGGCGCGGGCTGAGCCGGGCCACATCGGCCAGGGCCTCCACCGACAGGTCATGGGTCAAGTTCTCGCGGGCATAGGCCAGGGCCAGTTGCACGCGGTCTGACTTGGGATCGAGCTCCAGCAAGGCCGACAATTGCGATTGCTCGCTGCCGCGACGTTGGGCAATCACCAGTTTGCGCGCAATACGCCGGGCGAGGTCGCTGCCCAGGTCGGCTTCTACCATCGCCAATGCCAGGTCCACGCCGGCGCTCATGCCGGCGCCGGTCCATACCTGGCCGTCCACCACGAACAACTTGTCTTCTTCCAAGTGAATATCCGGGTAGCGCTTGCGGAACGCGGGCGCGTGGATCCAGTGCGTGGTGGTGCGTTTACCTTGCAGCAGGCCGGCTTCGGCCAGCACGAAGATGCCCATGCACAAGGAGGCGGCCCGCCGTGATTGAGCGGAGGCGGCCTTTACCAGTTCCAGCAGGTTGGCCTCCGGCAGACGAAACTCCAGATAGCCGCTGACGATCAGCGTGTCATAGCCCTGCGGCCGCAGAGGCGTGGTATTCACCGAAAAGCCCTGGGACGTCATCACCGCGCCGCCGCTCTCCGAAACCAGGTGGAACTCGTAGGCCGACTCACCCCTCAGCAGGTTCGCGCACTCGAACACCGAACCCAGGCTGAGGCTCAGGGACTGGAAGTTCGGGTAAACCATCAGCGCAACGCTGTGCATCGTCATTCTCCAAAGGGGCGCGAGCGGGGATTGTCGACGGGTGTCGGTGAAACGGCAATCAACTTTGCGTCATGTCCGGAATCCTTGCGGATATGACATTGTTGAAGTTTTTCTCGCCGCCTAACATTCCCTCAACGAACTAGACGACTGGTCTAATCGGACGGGAAGAACAATGAACAGCGAAACCAAAAGTACAAGGCAGACGATCCTGGATACGGCGCAATTAATTGTCAGCCGCAAAGGGTTTTCTGCGGTGGGGTTGAACGAAATACTTCAAGCCGCCGACGTACCGAAAGGCTCGTTTTATCACTACTTCAACTCTAAAGATGCATTCGGCGTTGTCTTGCTGGATACCTACTTCGATCACTATGTGCAGGGTATCGAGCAACTGTTCCAACAACCCGAACTGTCCGGCGGCGCCAAATTGATGCGGTATTGGCAAACCTGGGTCGACAACCAGACCGGCTGCACCGATGCGGGCAAATGCCTTGCCGTCAAACTCGGTGCCGAGGTGTCAGACCTTTCAGAGCCGATGCGTTTGGCCCTGCAGCGCGGCACCGCACGTACGATTGCTTTACTGGCCGAGGCCTTGCTGCAAGGCGTCGAAGACGGCTCGCTGACGGTTCAGCAACCCCCGCAACGCCTGGCCCAACGCCTATATGCGCTGTGGCTGGGGACCAGCGTGATGAGCAAGATTACCCGAACATCTGCGCCGTTTGATGAGGCGCTGCTGCTGACCCGACACCTGTTGGGTTGCCCTGAACACACCGATGCTTACACCTACTGAAACCCATCGATCGAGGCACTGGAAAATGAAAGTATTAATGGTACTGACCTCTCACGACCAGCTTGGCGATACCGGCCGTAAAACCGGCTTCTGGCTTGAAGAGTTTGCGGCTCCCTATTACACCTTCAAAGACGCCGGCGCCGAGTTGGTGCTGGCCTCTCCGGCAGGCGGCCAGCCGCCGCTGGACCCGGTCAGCGACCAGCCTGACGCGCAGACCGAACAGACCCGACGTTTCGCCGCTGACCCGGCTGCACAGCAGGCCCTGGCCAACACCGTCAAGCTCGACACGGTCAACGCCGACGACTTCGACACCGTGTTTTACCCAGGCGGGCACGGTCCGCTGTGGGACTTGGCAGAGTCGAGCACGTCCATCGCGCTGATCGAGTCGTTCGAGCGTGCCGGCAAGCCCATCGGCTTTGTCTGCCATGCGCCCGGCGCACTGCGTCACGTCAAGGCGGTCAATGGCGAGCCGTTGATCAAGGGCCGTCGCGTTACCGGCTTCTCCAACGCCGAAGAGGCCGCTGTCGGCCTGACCGATGTGGTGCCGTTCCTGATCGAAGATGAGTTCAAGACACTCGGCGGCCACTATGCAAAGGGCGCTGATTGGCAATCCTTTGTGCTTGAAGATGGTTTGCTGGTAACCGGGCAGAACCCTGCCAGTTCCAGTGATGTGGCTAAGGCCCTGCTGAAACTCACCGCATAACTTAATTAAATCGCTGTATGCATTGGCGGCTCTCACGAGCCGTCAATGCTTTAGCGCGCCTTGAATTTGGAAGTTCTTACATGACGAGTAGTTTAAATACCCCCGTAAAACTGGGTCACCACACCTTGAACAACCGCGTGGTACTGCCGCCCTTGACCCGCCAGCGCAGTGCCCAGCCTGGTGATATCGCGACCGACGTGATGGCCGAGTATTACCGTCAGCGCGCCAGCGCCGGCTTTATGGTCAGCGAAGGCACGCAAATCGAACCGCGCGGCCAGGGTTACGCCTGGACGCCAGGTATCTACAGCCCGGCGCAGATCGACGGCTGGCGCAAAGTGACGGACGCGGTGCACGCCGAGGGCGGGGTGATCTTCGCCCAGCTGTGGCATGTCGGTCGCGTGTCTCACCCCGCACTGCAACCGGAAGGCGCCGCACCGGTCGCGCCGTCGGCTATTGCGGCCGAGCAAGCCAAGGCCTTTATTGAAACCGGGCCTGGGGTTGGCGAACTGAAACAGCCGCCTGTGCCGCGGGCATTAAGCGTGCTTGAGATTGACGAGTTGGTCGCCCATTACGCACAGGCCGCACGCAATGCGTTGGACGCCGGGTTTGACGGGGTGGAAATCCACGCGGCGAATGGTTACCTGGTCAACCAGTTCATCTCGGCCCACGCCAACCAGCGTGACGATGAGTACGGCGGCTCGCTGCACAACCGCCTGCGGTTTTTACGCGAGATCGTCGAAGCCGTCACGGCCGTGGTCGGGCCAGAGCGTCTGGGTGTGCGTTTTTCACCATTGTTCAGCGGCACCGACCAGGACCGTGTGTATATCGGCCTGGTAGAAGAAGACCCGCATCACACCTACATTGAGGCGATCAAGGTGCTGCAAGCCTCGGGCATTGCCTACGTGTCCATCGCCGAGGCTGATTGGGACAACGCGCCTGACTTGCCTGAAACCTTCCGCCACGCGGTACGCAGCACGTTCAGCGGGCGGATCATCTACGCCGGGCGTTACACCGCAGCGCGCGGCGCAGCCCTGGTGGACGCCGGGCTGGCAGACCTGATTGCGTTCGGACGCCCATTCATTGCCAACCCGGATCTGCCGCAGCGGCTGTTCAACGGCTGGCCGCTGAACCCGCTGCGCGCCGAAGGCATGTACGGCGGTTCGGAGCAGGGCTACACCGATTACCCGGTGTACGCCGAGTAATCACTCCACCCGCAACACAATCTTGCCAATGTGGTCGCCGCCTTCCATCCGTGCATGGGCCTGGGCGGCGTCGGTGTACGCGTACACTTTGTCGATGATCGGCAGGCATCGCCCGGCGGACAGCACCGGCCACACGTATTCGCGCAGTTGTTCGGCAATCGCGGCTTTTTCGTCCTTGGTGCGTGCGCGCAGCAGCGAGCCGGTGATGACTGCGCGTTTGCCGAGGATGGTCAGCAGGTCGACGTCATTGGCCTTGCCGCCGCCGAGGAAACCCAGCATCACCAGATGCCCGTCCATGGCCAGCGCCTTGAGGTTGTTGTTGAGGTAGGAGGCACCCATGATGTCGAGGATGACATTCACGCCTTTGTCGCCGGTCTTCTGCGCGATGACCGCGGCGAAGTCCTCTTCGCGGTAATTGATCGGCTCGGCGCCCAGCTTGGCAATCGCCGCGCATTTGTCGGCACTGCCGGCGGTGGCAAATGCCTGAATCCCGTACTCGCGGCAGAGCATCAGCGCGGTGGTGCCGATGCCGCTGGTGCCACCGTGGATCAGCACGCTCTGGCCGGTGTGCGCGTCGCCGAGGCCGAACAGGTTGGCCCAGACGGTGAAAAAGGTCTCCGGCACGGCAGCGGCTTGAATCCAGTCCATGCCCTCCGGGATCGGCAGGGCCTGGCTTGCCGGTACGCTGCAAAACTGGGCATAGCCACCGCCGTTGGTCAGCGCACAGACTTTGTCGCCCAGGCTGTATTGCGTCACGCCGTCGCCGAGGGCGACCACTTCACCGGCGACTTCCAGGCCCGGAATCGGGCTCATACCGGGTTTCATCGGGTACTTGCCCGCGCGTTGCAGGGCATCCGGGCGATTGACCCCGGCGGCATGCACGCGAATCAGGATTTCACCGGGGCCTGCCACGGGCACGTCGGCCCGGCGAGGTTGCAGGACGTCAGGGCCGCCGGGGGCGGTGATTTCGATCAGGGTCATTTCTTTGGGCAGGGTCATTGTGCAATTCCTTTAACCGGGAGCGTATGGAGTGGGACCACAGTGCGCGAGCGTTGATTCAACCGGAACGCTGTCATGTCAGCACATGCCTGCAAGTCTACCGGCGCCGGTGCCGACACAATCGCCCCGGCTCCGGCGCACAGGCGCCGGGGGATTCTACGGGGACAGGCGGTTATGAACGAATCAAAGTACCAGGCGCTGGGGCTGTTGTTTCTGCGCGTCAGCGGCGCGGTGTTTCTGATGTGGGTGCATGGGTTGCCGAAGCTGCTGCACTACAGCGACCAACTGGCGTTGATCGAAGACCCGTTTCACCTCGGCGCCCACGTCACGCTGTGCCTGGCGATTGTCGCCGAAGTGCTGTGCCCGCTGCTGATCATCGCCGGTGTGCGGGTGCGCCTGGCGTGCTTGCCGATCCTGGCCGTGCTGTGGGTGGCCTTGCTGGTGGTGCATCCGCAATGGACGGTGTTTGAGGGGCAGTTCGGCTGGCTGTTGTTGATTATCTTCACCAGCATTCTGATCGCGGGCCCGGGGCGGTTGGCGCTCAGCCAGCGGTATGCCTGAATAAAAAAAGGCCGGGCAAGCCCTAATGCCAGTCAGTTAAGCGCAGATCTCCTGTGGGAGCGGCGGTGCGACGATTCGACTTGCTCGCGAAAGCGGTGGGTCAGTCAACATCAATGTTTGCTGGGCCGACGTCTTCGCGG
>NZ_LXJP01000079.1:0-24737 GCF_001728855.1 Pseudomonas sp. AP19
TTCAGTGAGATCCCAGTACCGTAATGGTCACTGCAATGATCCCATTGAATCTGTTCATCCTTGAGCGGCCAGGATTCGGGATGTGTGTCGGCTTTTAGAGAGCCGGTAATAACAGTCGTGGCTCCGCCTGCTAAGACTAGCAATCAAGAGCCTCAATCCCAACTTGTTTCAGTCTGTGATCAACTCAAATGTGGCTTCTTGATATTCTAATTTCGTTGGGACTGTCGTGTCTAACGATCGGTAATGAAAACTCGCATTGGCGTGAGGCACTCTGAACTCTTCAAATGATAGTCCAGGTCGGGCGAGGTATTCACCGAAAGGCTTGAGAATGACACTTCCGTATCCGTTACAATGTGTTGCTGATGGAAGCAGGTCGCCGGCCATCATCCTGCGTGCAATGTCGAGGTTCGCTGTCATGGCCAATCAATCTCCAACACAGGAAATCAAACCCATGCTCAAGAAAGAATTCATGAGAATTGTGGAGTCGCCTGGCGATCCTTGGCGCATGGGGTATCGCATCGTCTCTCCCTCTGATTTCCACACGATCAAAGCAACTCTGGTTGGGCAGTCGCCGGAACGGGAAGCACATATGCTGTGCCCAGGTTGCGAAATGGATTCAGCCCTCAAACAGTGCGGGAAGATCTTAGTACTCCCCTGCACGAGCGGAGTGTGACGGTTTTTTGGGGAGTGGTCGCAAGGCAGTGAGAAGGATGCTGCTTCAGTAGCAGTGACGCGACATTGATCTCTCCCATCATTGATGATTCATTCCGATATTTCACGGAGACAAATGTTGGAATGGCTTCACGTTTCAGAGCTGCTTTGCATGGCAATACCACCAAAAACCTCCCCACGAGTTTTGCTCTCCGGTACCGGTTGGCAAGATGCTGGACCTGCAGTTGAGCACCGACCTCATGAACTACAAGTTGCCGCACGATACCCTGATCCGCCTAAGTGGAGTCCTCTCTGAACCACGAAGATCTACTACGCCTGGCCCTTCAGTGCTGGCGTTCGAGACTGCTTTACTTGCGGAAGGTGTCTGTACTCTCACGGCGATAAGACGTCACTTGGCCCAGACTGAAAAACGCGGATTCTCGGCCATTGAAGAGCTGATCGATGATCTGATCAACGCGTTTGAGGTCTGCGTTCAGGGCATCTACCCTAGACCTGAATACCTTGGCGACGAGGTAGATGGCGAAATGGGGTTAACTGCTGTCGATGCAGTTTGGTTTCTTGTTTTGCTGGAGGCCATTGGGCTGGAGGTCGACCCCAGTAGGCTTGCGGATTCTCTCATTGCCCAGATTGAAGATCGAACGCTGCTAACAAGCACAGAGTTCGACATCCTTCATTACAGGCTTACCCTGGGTAAGCGACGGATTCGACTGAACACTGATACAGCTCAACTTGTTGGGCAGCACTCCCTGCACAAACACAAGGATTCGATTGGTAATCGGTACACCGTCTGTTCACGTGGAGACCTGCCATATTCACTGGAAATCAGCGGGCGTAAGTACCGGGAGCCTAAGCCGCGGGAGGCCGTGACCTGCGATCTCTGTGGAATGCTCTACGTCACAAATCACCCTGGTGATGCGCGACGGCACAAGGCAACACACGATCGTGTGGTTCGACGATTAAATCCTAAACCGAGTACACGACTTCAGAAGCGAGTAGCTTCCGGGGTTGCCGGCGAACTCGTGGACCCGGACGCCCCTTTGTGGATGCATGGTGAGGTGTACGAGAGGGCAGCAGCTTTTAGAAAGGAATTTGGTTACGACGTTATTCAGTGGCCTGGCGGCTCAAGCACATGCGCACCATCCGATTGGAGAGGCCATTTGTTTGCTGGCCCTGGAGGCGAGATCGCCGGTGCTTGCGCTTTCATGCACACAACGTCCAGAAAGGCCGAGGGAGAGTGGTCACTACAATGGATCTGGATTGCCCCGAGCTTCAGGCGTAAGGGACTCTTAGAGAGTAGGTGGACTGACCTTCTGCAAAGGTACGGGGACTTTGATTTAGAAAAGCCTCTGTCTGCAGCCATGGTGGCTTTCCTTTGGAAGCATGGATCAGAAGCACAACGCGCATCGTTGCCTGTGTTCTAGCCCAAGCAGTACCTGGTGCTGCTTGTGTTGATGCTAATGGGTTTTGGTTAGCTTCAGTGAGGATGGGGCGGCCATCTGGGATGGTTGAAGACCTTCAAAGTTGCTTGTGAAGATCTTCGCTATTTCGCCTTCTAACTACTGATGGTGATCCTGCAGCTCGCAACACAGGAGAGGGCTTTCACCACTAGGTTTTGAGTTGTCTCCTGTTTGTGCCTGCATTAGTGTAGATCACACAATTCGAGGTCCCGGCCTCCAGATCCTATATGAGGCGATTACCGATGTTCGGATGCTGCGGCGCAGAAAGCATGAAATTCAAACCAAGTGAAGAGGAGGTTGACCATGACCGACTCGAGAAAATTGTCGTGGATCTGACCGTAGGCGACTGGGACGACTCAGTCATAGAAAAACTTCGAGGATGCAGCTGCGCTTGTCATGTGGATGGCCGTAACGTCATGTGCTGATTCAGTGGGCTCTCACGCCGCGGTGGCCTAGTCCAGGCTTCCAGTCGAACAGCCTTGGGGGCGGATTCCTGGTACTGGCGGCGAATTGCTCATGATAAGGCTTCAGGAACGGCGAATTCTCGCCAAGCGACTGCGCCAAGAAATATGAGATCTTACTGAAGAGATCGAAAAGGATCACATCGAGCTGAAGTCCAGCCTTCACCGTGCGCAGCGGCGTGACATCGAAGCATTTTGGCTTCTGAATCGGATTCTTAAAGGAGCTCCCACTGCAACCCAGGGGGAGCTCCGAACCTTCCTCAAGCGTGCTGACTCACTGAGAGCTTAGGGTTGTCAATCTACAGGCGGGGCGCGTATGAGCCCAACTCATCAAAAACCTCGGCATAACGACCTTGGTCGCAAGTCTCCTGAAGCGCAGTGCGAAACGTGGTCAACTGCTCACATCCAGCCAGGGCCTCTACCAGCTCCGCAATCTTAGCTTTCTGTGGAAGGGTTTTAAGTACCTGGTCGAGTAGTTGGATCTGCAAGTCATTAAGAGGGAAATCAGTATGCGTCCGGCCAAGTCTCGTAAGAAATTGAACACTATTCGAACGCACCGGCCTGTCAATATCTCAATGTTACAGGTCCTTTGACTACAGCCTGACTCAAACTGCAAAAGCTCTAAGGGCAGGAGATCGCTTGCCTCTCGGGGGTGCCACAGAGCAATGGTTGGATTCCGCCACCCAGCTTAGGACTTGTTGTCTTAAGGCTCAACACACCTTCGTCGAAGACGAACAATGATGCCGCCGACCGTCCAAGCTCACGCCAGGCCCAGAACTGGGGAGTACTTGAGTTCCACACCGCTTCTTTCGTCCCTATCTGCGGGAAGGAATGGTAAACCTCGTTTGCCATTGCCGTGCTTCCCTGGTGACCGTAATACGCCGCCAACATGCATGAGACCGGATGGGAGTTGGTTTCGCACTCAGTTGCGGTATATGCCTTGCGAACGAGATCTTGATTCCAGGCCAGCTTGATCAGCCACACGTTCATCGGCGGGATTTCTCGTTTCTCGCCATTCACCAGAGCCTTTGTGGGCAACGGTTCGATTACGCCTTTCGTCACAGGGTTCAACCAAGCGCTTATGTTGTACGCACGCTTTGTTTCAGCGCTTCCCTTTTTTCGCTTCGCAGTGTGTTGGGCACATAGCTTCGGAAGATCTTCCAACCCCGGGAAAGAAAGTTCATACCCAGCCTTATGCAAAATTTCCTTGTCCCAGCACAGCCCTCCAAACCGGCCCTCGATGTCGGATTCAGCATCCACCAGGATGATATCTTTAACCCCCCTCCTCACCAGACTTATGAGGCCCATGTTATCCGAACCACCGCCGTCACTTAGCCGGTAGGACACAGGGACATTTCCAAGATTGGTGTCCTCAACAGTGACGCCCCAGCGCAGCGCAGGAAGAACTTTGGTGAAGCCATCAGCGCTACGCCAATGGTTTGTAACAAATCCCTGGGAGTCAGCTGCGGCAGCCGAGGCTCTTACGGTCTTTGGCAGCTCCTCGATCTCCTCGGGATGAAGAACTGCACCGGTGCTCGACGCGCCCGAGGCTCCGGCCGCAGGCTCTTGGATTGCAACGTATCCGGAGGCCTCTGAGCCATAGCTAAACTGCGTGACCTCGAATATCGCCTTCTCGTTTGGAGCACTTTGCTTAGGCAGCACGGTTGTATTGACGATCCACAGCGGCACCGTTGAGTCAGCCTTACCAAGATCCCGTAGCTTCTGCCAAGTGTGCTCACCAGGTGCAACATAGGCCCCACCGGTGAAGTCGGTTTCTGCGTTCGCGTACCGCACGGTATCGCTAGCACGACCGGTGCGCGGTAGCGGAGTCAGCCCCCATGTGCGGGTGATGCCCTCCTCGTAGCTCTGGCCTAAATATCCATTGTTCACAAATGGAAAGCGAAGCATCTCGAAAAGCGACATAGCCGTCACGGGAATCGCCTCTTTGTCAGGGCCTCTGCCATTGGTGCCCCCAAACACCATTCGACGCTTGCGGAACAGGTCGGGCGATTGCGATATATGAGCCTGCCAGCGGTAGACATCAGCAGGTCCTGACCACTCCTGTCCTTCATCATCACCTTTTTCAGTACAAGCGACCATCTCTCCATATTCGAGGAGTTTCTTACCGCCTTGCTTCAGGAGGCTGTAATTGGTCGGGTCTGCGTCATATTTGACCCACCAATCGGGACGGCAGCCGGCAAAAGCCAGTCGATAGTCGGTCTTGGCCTGCTGTGCCTCCAGGCGCCGAGCATAGAGCCAATAGGCTGCATAGCCCCCACCAGAAACGGACGAGATGACGTCGACGTGATCGAGCACCCTCGTATCATTGAGACCGTTCAGCACGCCGAAGGCGAACATGCCCGCGCGAGTACCACCACCGGAAAGGGCCAGCCCAACGCGAGGACGCTCGCCTTTACCGGGCTCCCCGGCATAGTCAATTTTTATCGTCTTCTCAGAAGCTTCCTGAAGAGGTGTCCTGGCACCTAGTGGGTGCTCAGGGAACTCAGTTTTTGAAGCGCAGCCTGCGCACAGCGCGAGTAAGACGATGCTACCTACCTTTGTGCCTGTGGCCATGTGAAACCCCGACTACTGGTCATTCCATTGATGAGAAATGTCAGCCTAGACGGGATTTCACCGCAGATGGCAAATTGTTATTACAAATATTGGCGCTCGGAGAGGAGGGGCTGGAGTTTCTGAATCAACAGTCGTTTGCACGCAGACCGTGCCAGTTGCATCTATTTCGAGATAGTTGCGTCTATTGCGAAATGTCACACAATGGTTCGTAGCCATCGCATAACTCAAGAAGACCGGTTAGAGGGATCGCTACCAACTCATGTTGCTGTGCAAATGTCTCCACCACTTGCGCAATAGGGCGGGGCGGACCTGAGGCTTTTAGGGACACATGACGATTTGTGGCCCGCCTAAGATCCAGAATCCCTCCCATAAGCAGCCGTACGTTTTCGACGGCATTACCATCGCAGCCACTGAGCGAAACGATGAACGCCTGGCTATTCAGGCTTGCAAACGAGTCATAGCCCAGGAGTGCTGAAAGCAGCTCGTAGGTGTGACCAGTAGAGGGTTTGTCACCTGTTGTTTCAGCTATGAGCTGGCGCAGGGCGAATACAAGTTCTTTGAGCAGCATGAGTCAATCCTAAAAGCTCGCCGACGGAGTGTGGGGTGCGCGTTTAAGACCTGTCGACGAGCTAGAGGGTTGAACGGGAATTGGGTGGTGCAGAGCCGGTTTCTACTCGCGCACAAGTAAGCCTGGCGGCGCGGCGAATATAGTCGATGTTCGGGGAGGAGGGGAAGAGTGGAAGTTTTTGTGACAGGGCTTCAAATGGGGCCGACCTACAGTCAAACCGACTTTAATGCGCGGATGGAAGATCGTTCTACTCGACAGAGCTAGGTGCAGCGTCTTTGAATTCTGTGCGATCGTAAGCCCAGCCGTTATGATGAGCCAACTATTCGTATAACGCTTTGGCAATGCTCCGGTGAGCATGCTGAAGACTGTCGAGGTTGGCAATGAGCCTTAAGTCCCCCGTATTCACTGAAGTCCAGGTTGACGCTGCACTGGCACAAGCTGCTGGGCTGATTTTCCACCCGCAGCTTTTCCGCCCGATGCCAAAGATCACGTTAGGCGAAGTTGGGGCTCCATCACAGACTGAGCCACCCGGTGATGATTGGTCGGGCAAGATCGCATCTTCATTTGTCCGGCTTCCTGTTCTCGCAGAATTCATCCAGCGATGCGCTGCTGATGCCCATAAGGCCCTTTCGAATGATGATCCCAGGGTCAATCCGGCCGGCATGAAGGCAGACGAGATGTGCAGCTCATCACATGCGCAAACGGTGCTGGCGCGCGTCCGTGATGAATTGATAAAGAATCCCTACGATGTCAAGTGGATTGGAGTGGTTGTCTTCGCACTAATTCGTACGCTTGAGGAGACAGTCGACAGCGCGAACACCTCGGGTGATAAGTCAGACATGTCATTCGCCGTTTCTATGATGAACAGCTCACTGGTTGCAGGAGATGCATGGGAGCTCGGATTTGTGACGAAGCGTACGTTCACCGTCCCTCAAATCGAGTCGAGCCTCAGAAAACACATTTCAGAGCGGATAGTCATAGCGCTTTCTTCAATGGTTGCGGTCGATCCTGGCGCAGAGTTTTTCAATGAGCAGGCCCCAGTAAGTCTTCACTGATCACTAAGAGTAAGGATTGCCCCATGTTCCTGGGACCAGAACAATACAGCGACGCATTGGTGCGAATGGTCGCTAAAGAATCTTCGCTGGACGTTGCTGTCGCTTTTTGGGGCAAGGGCGCTGAGTTGAAAGTCCATCCTGATGAGACGAAACCTATCCGCATCCTCTGCAACCTGCTGAGCGGCGGGACGAACCCCTGGGTCATTGCACGCTTTCTCAAGCGAGCTGAGTTGAATTCCCACATCCAGATCCGTCAATGCGATCAGCTACATGCAAAGGTTCTGGTCGGCAGGTCACAGGCGATCATTGGCTCGGCCAATATCTCTGCAAACGGCCTAGGTCTTGATGGGGCTGAAACTGGGCGGTGGATTGAGGCGGGTGTACACACAACAGCCATCGAAGAGGTGGAAGGTGCCCGAGCCTGGTTCGAACAGCTATGGAACAGCACTTGTGTCCGGGTGATAACGTCGGATGACCTTGCGCAAGCGATTGTGGCTTACAAGCGGCATCGGGGTACGCGTCCGGACTGCAGCGGCACTGGACCCTTTAGCTTCTCTAAATTCACGCCGGCGGAACTGATCGACAGGGATGCGTACGGCTTGCTGTATGCGAGCGGACCCTCTGAAGACGCCAAGGCAGCTACTGCACGACATACCGCGGCCGAGGCTAAGGCGTTGGGGGCAACGGCTGGTAAAGGCAAAGGCACCGAGCGCTGGTCATTTGAATGCTGGCCTGAGGGCCTGAACACAACCAGCAAGATCGAATACTTGGCCATGCTCTGGAATGAAGAGAAAGCCAAAGTAATCGTCGACGGTCCGTGCGTTATGACCGCGACTCAGCTGGAGTTCACGTACTCAGCGGGTGGTGAGCCTGGCTGGTTGGATTTGGCGAGGCCGACGTCGACGCTGATCGGACACAGCTTGAGCAAAATTGAATGCCGGGCTTTGGCCAGGGAGTTGAAGCCGCACATGCAAACTGTGTGGGACGAGGCTGAGAAATTGGAAGAAGGTATGCGGCGTATTCACCTCAGTCACATTGCAGAGATACTCGAGCGGTGAGTCATTGACCTCATTTGCCGTTAAGGTCTGCTGAAAAGCACCATCTACGATTCGAGTTGAGAAAGTTATTGACGGAGGTAGAGTAGGTTAACGCCTCCAAAATCATAGCGTCGAATTTCCGCCAATTCACAAAGGCGGTATTTGGCTAAACCCTTGATTAATTTCATGTTTTATTGATGTATTGCTGAAATTTCATTTTTTGAATTGTTTTCAAAAAGCGGATTTCGCATGGAGCACTGGCCGCATCCTCGATGTGAATACGGAGGATTGTCGATGCCTATCTGTACACCATCGTTTCATGATTTTCCTACGACCACCGATCCGAAATTCGAGTGCGCCTTATGGCGTGACATCGCCGGCGAGCTCGTTAAGCTAGCATCGTCATCAGTAGGCTAGAAATCATGCCAATAGAAAAATACCGCCATGCTCAAGCTGAAATTAGGCCCAAATTGGCTGCACAAATCGATCAGGTCACCTACATAAAGCTTGCTAAAAGACATGGCCTTTCCGGGCATCTCGTTGACCAGGCACTCCTGGTACGAGGTATGGCGCTTTGAGAAATCAAGATGACCGGCCAGGCGTGTTGATCAGTCCGGTTGGTACTGTGACAGTTAGTTCTCACGTTTCGAATTTTGACAAGTCTGATCCGCCGAATATTTCCAAAAGTAGATATCACTGGCATCCTGACGCTTTAGAGATGCTAGGGAAATGCCCTGATTCGGTAGTTTCTTCGAGAACTGGAATCTCGGCTAGTGCTGTTAGATATAAACGCATGGCTTTGGGGATTCCTTGTGGACCTAGAGGTGGGTGGAATTCGGAACTAATAGATCTTCTTGGGAAAATTCCTGACAAAGAACTGGCCGATCGCTCTCAAGGCAGGTTGAACTACAAAAATGTTAGAACAGTTCGGCTTGAGCGTGGAATTGCAGTGTGCCCCGCCCCTAGAAAGGTGTACGAATCCGCGCCCGTTAAAGAGGAGGTGCGCGAGCTCTTAGGGCAAATAAGCGATTATGAAATATCTAGAAGAACTGGCGTCGAGCGAAGCGTGATAACGAGGCAGCGTCTTGAATTGGGTATTCCATCAGCTACTCCTGCAGGGCGTCCGCCTCGGGTTTGGTCCTTCGAGGAAGTGCAAATGATTGGCGTCTTATTCGATTCGGATATTGCTAAAAAGTTGAAGATTTCCCGGATCGCTGTATCCATCAAGCGGAAGAGTCTGGGCATCTTAGAGCCTCGCTCGATGAGTGCTGATGGTAAGAAAGGACTAGCGCCTCATACCGGCGTTTTGCAAGGTACTTGACTCCCTTCCCCCTACGAACCCAGTGCTCGGGGTTGAATCTGAGCCTAAAGGGGTAGAGAAGGTTTGGTCTGAGGAAGAAGAAGCTCTGCTTGGCACTGCAGCGGACAGCAAGGTAGCGGCACTGCTGAAAGTCGATTTTTGGATTGTCTATTATCGACGGAGAGCGATGAACATTCCTGCTTTTGAGCTTGCATACTCCTGATTAAATACAATTTTCCAGCTCAGAAATACGCTAAGTAGTTGATTATAAGAGGATTTCCGCCAAAGATGTAAGCCGGAAACTCCGGACTCACATGGTAGGATCAGCTGCCCCAGGGCCATGCCCGATTTGAATTGGAAACCTGTTTATGGCTCTGCAGAAACACCAGGACAGTGCACTAATTACCCTGGCTCGAAAACTGGATAAATCACCCCTTCCCTCATCCGATCGCGCATGCTTGATTAACCTTCCCGACGGATCCACGCGCCTCGGCGTCACTCAGTTGGTGAACTTTGTACACCACGGTGGAGAATACGCGGGCGCTTTGTTTGGTCGGGTTTCATTCCGGTTCGCCGGCGATAGCTCGGAATTCTCGAATGCCTTCTCCCCTACTCACGACGTTGCTTGGTTCATTGTAGACCACAAAAATGGAGTGGTTCAGTTCGGGCCTGAGGAAGGCTTGATCGTCCGTCATCCTGGGCTGGGTATCGGGTCGTACATCGTTGGCCAGTTGCTGCGCATTCTATCGGGCGGTACTGCTCACGGCTCTTACAAGGTTGTTTCATCGGAACTGCCAATGAGCGCACTTGATGCCCTGCCAGCGGCACAGCGGGCAGAGAATGAGCGACGGATAGAAAACGTATTCGGGAACGCAGGCTTCTACCTATCCAGTGCTGCGGGCGTGAGGGTAATAGGTGCGCGCAAGGTGGCCGAGCTTAAACCTCACTGGAACTGGGAAAAGGTGAAGTTTCTGAATCCAGGCCATCTGATAGATCTCGCTGCCAAATCGCTCAATTCCTGCCGGATCGCCGAGACAGCTACGGGGGAGCTCAAAATTCAGGTAGAAGCGCTTAAAACCGACATAGCTTCAGCTACGGATAATCTGGAGGAGGCTCGGGTTGAATTGGATGCGCTTTCGGAAATAAAGGCCGCCGAGCAACAGCAAGCTGCTAAGCGTGAGGCTCAGCTTGTTTCAAGGTTAGAAGAGGCAGAAGCAGATTTGTTCAGGATGACTGGAGAGTTGGATGAGTCCAAAGTGGCCTACCTTCAGCTGCTCTCCGATCCTGCTAGTTCCCCCGCCGCCACAGCGGTGCGGCCAGTTGCCTACCAGTCTTCGCCACTTTTCGTTTTCGAGCTTGGGACACAAACTCGAATTTTAACCTGGTCAGTCGTAGCCGGATGTTTTTTTCTAGGCGCTGCGAGCTTGGCAATCCAAGCTTTTCACTGATCCCTGGCCTTCTTGAATCATGCAGTTATGTTGCATGGAACATCCCTAATATTTGGAATTACCGTGGCATTTGGATCTGGCTTGGCCTTGCTTGATGATATCGCAACGTTGCTGGACGACGTGGCGACCCAAAGTAAAATTGCGACAACAAAAACTGCAGGCGTGCTTGGTGATGACCTGGCGCTCAATGCTCAGCAGGTCACCGGGGTGCGAGCTGAACGCGAGATCCCTGTTGTTCTGGCTGTCGCTAAAGGGTCCTTGCTCAACAAGGCTGCCTTGATCCCCATTGCGATGTTGATCAGTGCCTTTGCCCCGTGGGCAATTACCCCACTGCTCTTGGTTGGCGGTGCTTACCTTTGCTTCGAGGGAGTCGAGAAAGTCCTTCATCGCTACCTGCATCCTGAAGTTGATCAGGAGCGAGCCGAACGCGTAAAGGCGATCGCCGAGCCAAAGGTCGACATGGTGGAGTTTGAGCGTAAAAAAATTCGAGGCGCAGTGATAACCGACCTGGTGTTGAGCGGCGAGATTCTCGTGCTGGCGCTGGCTACCGTTGCAAGCCAATCACTGCTTGAGCAGTTCCTCACGCTGGTGGTCGTTTCTCTTATCATTACATTCGCTGTATACGGGTTTGTTGCGGGCATCGTTCGTATGGATGATGTCGGCCTGCGCTTGGTAACGAGCACTCGCACCATTGGGAAACCACTAGGACGGTTTCTTCTGTGGTTTGCACCTGTACTGATGCGTGTGTTGGCGGTTGTGGGGACGATAGCGATGTGGGTTGTCGGCGGTTCAATATACGCACATGGACTACCTTTCCTTCACCACATGAGTGAAACGGTAATTGGAACCGTGTCCAGTGTGGCAGTCGCCGGGCCGGCGCTGGCTGTACTAGGGTTGCCTTTGTTCGACGGTGTTGTCGGGGTTGTCGTAGGGTCGGTGCTGGTCGGACTGTTCATGCTTGGGAAGCTTGTGCTCGGCCGTAGCTCGCACTGAAGGTGTCACGACAAAAGTCACGCGCCTGAGTACATTTGTGGTCCTGTAATGGCTATTAAGTGGCACTGAATGGTGAGATAGTGCCGCATCTCATCATTCTTTGGATTGGTCATGGTCGCACAAGCTGCTGGCAGGGTTGCCTTAATTGTTGGTAGCGCGGTCATTACCGCTTGCGTGACGGTTCCTGGCATGTATTTGTGGAACCGTAGCGCCAATAAGACAGCCCATGCAGCCGGCCAAGCTAAGGGTGAGGCCGAAGAGAAGGCTCGCCAGGAAATACTCCGGGAAAAGAATAATGCGGCTACAGCAGAGATGCTGGCCAGCTACGCGGAGTCCCAAAAGGGATACAAGATCACCCTCGCCTGCGTCACCATCGGCGTTGCCTGCGCAGCCACATTCGGGCCTGTCAGCGACGAGGACGTAGCCATGATTAAGGCATACCTCCTTGGAATTTCCGAGGCCTACTTGCCAAGCGTTGTCCGGATTAAGGTTGACGAGGCCATAGCCTCCCCTCAATCAATCAACACCGCGTATGCCCTCGCCTCTAAGGTAGGCTCGCCCGAAAACTGGAAGTTATTCGATGAGCTCGTAGACCTGGTCACGCACTCAAAAAATCTTGCCAACGAGCAGCGGCTTTCATCATTCCGGTCGGAATGGCATCTGTTGCGATCCATTGCTTGAGGCCTGATTGATGAGCGCTAGTGCCGATCGATTTCGTCAGACCCAAGCGTTGCTTGCACAGATTCGTAGTGCTCCCTCACTTGTTGCGCTGCCCTCCCCAGCTGATTCTCTTAGGGTGCTTAATGCCCCAATAGATGTTGAGTTCCTTGCGCATGCTTTTCTCAAGGAGCCGAGGCTGCTCGACCTCGGTGAAGTACCAGAAGACGCAGTCTCACGGAGATTATCGGATCTTGAGATTGCCTTTCACTCACAACGCGTAGAACGTCTGTTCTCTGACACACGGCGATCAGCTCTCCAGGCCATCGCTGGACCTTTTGGCGTTGGGAAAATGCTCAGCGCATATGACAAAACCGGCGGTGCTGTGGACACAATCCACAATGCAAGGGCTGGCGTCTACGCCAGAGAAGAGGCAGCACAGAACTACGCGGACAGGGGTGAATACACGCAGAGGGTGAAGGAGAACTATCACCACCGTGACCCTACCTATAAAAAGGCGAGTCAGGACAGCACGCGTGATCGTGTGGATGACAAGGTGACCGATGCGTATACCGGTGAGAAAATGAGCTCGCAGCGTAGCGACAGCCATAGCATTGACCACGTGATCGCTGCGGAAGAAATTCATAACGATGCTGGAAGAATCCTCGCAGGGTTAGACGGTGTGAAGCTAGCGAACGCCTCAACTAATCTTCAGTTCACGTCATGCTCGACCAACTCAGCCATGGGGACGAAGACCGCCACAGAATATGTGCAGTGGCTTGAGCAGACTAAAGAGAAACGTGCGAAAAAACAGGCAAGCCTTCAGGCGAAGGCTGACGCCGGCGAGCCTATGAGTAAAAGTCAAAAGGACGAACTTGCCAAGCTGAATGAGCAGGAGAAAATCGCGGCTAATCCGGAGCCTTTGCTTGAAGCTGATAGGAAGGCGCGGGCAGCCAACGAAAAAGCGATCAATGATGCCTACTATCGCAGTCCTAAATTCCGCAGAGACTGCTTAAACACTAGCGTTGCGGCTGGTGGTCGCGCCGCCTTCCAGGCCGCTTTGGGTGCTATTCTAGTCGAATTGTTCGCTGGGATTTTTGATGAGGTCAGGGATTGGTACAAGAACGGCCGCACGGATGGGCATTCAATATTCGCGGAGCTAAAGCGGCGCCTCAAGCGAGTCGGCCTCAGAGTCAGTAAGCAGTGGAAGGAAGTTCTTTCTGCCGCAGCTGGTGGTTTCATCAGCGGTTTTCTGGCAAACCTCACCACTGTGCTGATCAACGCTTTCCTGACAACTGCCAAGCGGACTGTTCGTATGATCCACCAAGGTGGTATCGCTTTGGTTGATGCATGCAAATCCTTGCTGGTGCGGCCAGAAGGAATGGGGGTGCGTGAGGGTATGCATGAGGCATCGAAAGTGCTTGTAGGAGGCGGCATCATCGTTGCGGGCGTGTTGCTGGAAGAAGCTGTCAGCAAGTCGCTGATGACTGTCCCTTTCCTTGTTCCTTTTGCCGACACTGCTGCTGCGGTAATCATTGGTGCGGCCACGGGTATTATCACCACCATGTCTGTGTACCTGGTTGATAAAGTTGACGTGCTGGGTGTGAATCGAAGCAAATTGCTGGAAGGCATGAACTCAGAACTCGACGCATCTCTTCTGAAACATCGTGAAGTTGAAGCTTCCCTACTTGAGCAGTTCCAGGCCATCTGATCGTGCCCCGGGTAGTGCATTGCGCATGCTTCTGAGCAGGCGAGGCATCAAGTCATGAGCAGGGTCTGCAACTCGGCAAGCATTTGGTTCGGGAAAAGGATCACCTCTTTTGGCTACCGCCAGTGTGAGTCCATGGACTATCCTCGCCGGGTTGTAAATCGTGTGCTGGCTGTTATAACAGTCAGCTCAAAACACCTCGCAGGATTAAGCATGAAACGTTTCGCAAGTATCGCAGTAGCAATCTCCATGGCCCTCGTAGCATCTGGCTGTACCACTCACTTGGTAGATGGCCAGAAGCAAGAAATGGAAGTCTATGAGAGCAAAGGACTTGCAGTACATGAGAAGTCTGTTGCATTAGCTGCCGGACTCGGTATTCTGCCCGCGGCGGGGTACTTCTACACAAACCATCCTGCAGTTGCAGTCTTTTCCATTCCACTTTGGGCAATTTCTCTTGGCCCACTATGGATGCCTTTTGATACGGCACAGGCAGCTCAAGTACAGAACTTCTATGCAACTCGCCGCCAAGTCGAATTCGACAAAGCCAAGGACTTGCGGGAGCTTGATCATCGACTAGAAGACAAACAGTTGACCTACGAGCAACACTTGCGTGAACAACGGACTATCGAGCAGAAGTATTCCGCTTACTGATACCATTCGCACAATGTCCAGGCCCTTCCCTTTCGCGTGCCAGGTGCAACCAGATGAGCAGATTACTCATTGTTGATGATTCTCCCACAGACACTTACCTTGCTCGAAAGTGTGCAGCTGGACTTTTTGAAGAAGTTCGTGCTGTCCACAACGCGGAGGGTGTGTTTAGGGAACTGGAAGCATTCAGGCCTACGGCTGTAATCATGGACTTGACACTCGATGATTTAATGAATGGGATCTCGTTGATCGCTGAGATCCGTGACCGCAACGACGATGCCAGTGTGGTTCCAATCATCGTATGCACCAGTCGTGCAATGCCCGCAGACAAGCAGATTGCCGCCAACGCTGGTGCTTCGGCCTACATCGTAAAGCCCATTACTGCTGAAGCCCTTGCTCAAGCCTGTTCACACCTAATTCCTGGTTTTGCAACTGCCGTTCTCCCTCCTACCCCTGAGTAAAGCCTGATTTAGCTGCGCCTAAATATAGAGGCGCAGCTACCCTCCTCGCCTCCCACTGGCCATATCTGATATCAAGTATTGGCGGTTTATTTAAAAAGCTTTCAACTGTACATAAATCCTTTCGGGATATCACAATAACCTATAATCGACGGCAGTATGTCGGCGCTAAACACATGTATATCAGACATGTTAACTACTATCTTGGTTGCATCTAGTGTTTCAAATCTAACTGCCAAAACTACAAATTCATCAGTTATCTCTGTGCCTATGTGGGCTAGGCATGAACTGCTTTTCTTTGTGTATGACACCGAGGCTAACTGGCCAGAGCCCAGGTCAAGTGAAGACTTGAACCCTTGATTCGCGATTGCCTCTAAATTCCTCTTTGCGGTGGTATGAAAAAAGACTTGAGGATCCTGCTCTAACGCCTCTTGAAAAAGACTGTAATGGTTTTCTTCGGTAGGTTGGATCGATTCTAATTTCACACATTCATTTTTCATGCTTAGCCCTTACCCCACACGTTCTGCTCTACTTAGTGACTGACCGATTAAGCCGAATACCTTCCTGTCAGACTTGATTGCTGTCGATGCCATACCCGAACGGTAAGTTAACTGATTCCTACGTGATTTCCATGCATGTGTTTTGACGTGTTGATTTCCCAAAGACGAGTAAAATCTATGTTGCGGGTTCGATACCGCTTTCTCAGCCTAGGACCGGTGAAACACCATGACCACGATGCATTTGCTGAAGCTTTACCCATCTGCTTTCGCGATCCTAGTGGGGATTGTAGGCCTGTTGGTTGGAAGCTTCCTCAACGTTGTGGTCTATAGATTGCCCGAAATGATGAAGCGATCCTGGCTTCAAGAAGCCCGTGATACCCTTCATATGGAACCCGCTCCGACCGAGCCGTTTAACCTTGCAGTCCCGAACTCTCGCTGTCCATCCTGTGGCCACTCGATCAAGCCCTGGGAGAACATTCCGATATTCAGTTGGATTCTGCTTAGAGGAAAGTGCTCCAGCTGTCGCACACCGATCTCTTCCAGATACCCGATCGTAGAAGTGGTTACCGCTGGCCTATCTTTTGCTACAGCGTGGCGCTTCGGCTACGGCGCAGAGACTTGCTTCGCTCTTCTGATGATTTGGGGCGGTACCGCTCTATTTTTGATCGACCTGGATGAAATGGTTCTGCCTGATACGATCGTTATTCCTGGAATCTGGTTAGGCTTAGCTGCCAGCTATCTGGGGCTTTTCTCGACGCTCCAGGATGGTTTCATTGGAGCTGTCACTGGCTACCTGCTTCTTGCACTGCCGGCATTGACCTTTCAGATGATCACCGGCCGCCAGGGCATGGGCAACGGTGATTTTAAACTCCTCGCCCTCTTCGGGGCCTGGCTTGGCTGGCAATCACTTCCTCTGATCATTCTCGTATCTGCCGTGGCAGCATCGATAGTCGGAATCATCGTGGGTTTAGGGGTAAGATCTCGAAGCGAGCCTTTCCCCTTTGGCCCCTTTATCATCGCCGGCGGCTTATTAGCCTTGTTCTTCGACCATGAGCTGTACACGCTCTATGGCCATGTAACCGGCGTCAACATTGGAGCACTACTTTTTGACTAAGCGAGTAGAGGCAGTTCCTCCCCGCCCACTTTTCGATACCGCTGAATCGATCCTGGGCGACTATGCCGACTTTCAAGACCTGCACCCTGACATGGCCCCCTACCTGGCTGCTTTCCCATCGGAGATCAAGGTTGAAACCGACCTCCGACATGCTCGTGCTTTTCTGAAGTCCTACAGTGAATCACCTTCAACCTTCAAAAATTACCGTGGATACCTAGAGCGCCTAATTCTTTGGAGTTGGATTATCCAGGGCAAGTCCGTGCTTGACCTCAATCGCACCGATGCTGAGGCTTTCCTAGCGTTCAACGTCACGCCGCCACAATCATGGATAGGCGCCTCTGCTATGCGGCGATTTGCACCTAAGGACGGACTGCTCATGTTCAACCCTCGGTGGCGCCCTTTCGGCGTTAAGATCGAGAAGGCGGACCGCAAGAGGGCTGCAGAAGCACAAGAAAAGCCCGTCCCCAATAAAAAGAAACAGGGAGCAGGAAGCACTGATCTCGTTTACTCGGTCGCGTGTTCGTTTTACGACTTCCTGCTGCAGGACGGCATGGACATCGTGAGCCCATTCAAATCTATCAAGCGAGTGAAGGGTAAGCGGGGAAAGCCTAAGGTCAAGGCATTGACCACGCTGCAGTGGGACTATCTTGTCGGTGAGGCCGAGGCGATGGCCAATGAGGACCCAAAACACGAACGTACTCTCTTCATTGTGGTGGCCCTCTTCGCAATGTACTTGCGTGTTGGTGACCTGTCTGGGCGCGACGGTTGGCTTCCGACCATGAACTCGTTTTTCAAACGGAACGATTCATGGTGGTTCGAGGTTGTTGGCAAGGGCAACAAAGAGCGTGAAATCACTGTAAAAGATGCCTTCATCCCCTATCTCAAGCGGTACCGTGAGAGCTTGAACATGTCTCCACTGCCGAGCAAGACAGACGATTCGGCCCTGCTCTACACAAGCCATGGCCGCCCCAATCTGACTGCTCGACAAATCAGAAATATTGTTCAGCCTGTGTTCGATCGTGCTCGTTCGCGAATGCAGACCGACGGCCAGCATGAGGACGAGTGTCAGGAACTGATGGAGGTTACCTTGCACTGGCTACGGCATACCGGCGCAACGTTCGATGCCAAGTTCCGGGACGCAAAGCATCTGCAAATGGATCTGGGTCACGAAAGCCTCTCAACCACCCAGGATATCTACTACAACGCGATTAATCAGGAGCGCTCCGCGAGCAACCGAGGCAGTATTCGAGGTCGGTAACCTGCTCCATCCGATTCTTTGACGAATTGCAGAGACTTGATTCAGAAGTCCGGTTTTACGAAGCAGATAGCATCAGTAAACGGATTGTCGATTGGAGAGAGGATGAATAGCCGCATACGGTAGGCCTCGCCTACATCGGGTGGAGCCCTACTTTACGTCTCTCCACATCCATTCGACGAACTGTTCGTAGTTCTCGATTCTGAATGTGGAGCCTGGTGCCCAAGTTGAACCACAGCGAATAAAATGGCCGTTCGACTTATCAGCTAAGGTGGCGCCCTCACCGTTGCAAAGCGCGGCATAAGAGGTCGGGCCTGTGGCTGTCGCCTCACTTATCGTCAAAGGGCTCGCAAGTATCATGGAGTAAGAGTCAGCATTCACCCAGTACAGACGTTCAACGGTCGTTAACATCCCCCACACGAGGAATGCCAGCCAGGCTGCTTTGATGAGTGAGAAGACGCCCTTGTTTGCTGACATAGTCAGAAGCTCCAAGTTGGTACGACGTAGATTGCCAAGCACAGAAATCCAGTCAAGCTAGCCAGGGCAATCAACCCTTGCTTTCGTGTCGAGGTAATTATCTTGCCGCGCTCACCTGCCAGCCTGCGCAAGTGGGAGGCTTGCAGTTGAGGGGAGCTATACCCGTAGCGATCGATGGCCCTGAATACCAGGTATCTGTAGGTGTACCGGATCGTGATACAGATGCATATTGCAAGGCAGAACGTGCCGGGCATATCGACATCCGCTGGTGAAATGAATGGCTGTACGTCGTTCATGGGGAATTGTTTGCTATTGGATAGTTGAATACGTCCATATCGTAACAGTTTGAACTGCTGGTCGGCCCCTTGGTGCCAGTGCAAGAAGCAGGTTTAGGCGCGTAGCGCTTGTGGACTACCTCATAGCGCTGCGCCCCTTTGCTCTCAAGCCCTAGACGAGCTTGAAGGCTCCCAGCACTGATGCTCGCACTGACACCGCACCCACGGTACGCTTCAGGTGCTTGGCGCATTTCTCTCTGGCTAGAGTATGCACATTGGCTAAGAGCCAGGCGTCGTCTTCGGCACTCCAGGGCGTTGTGACTTTGTTGGAGTGCAGCCCGAGACTTTGTGCTTTGTGCCTGATTCTCTCTGCGAGCATGCCTAGCTTTGCTGCACACCAGATCGATCCTTTCTTAGGGTAATACTCCCTCAGAATTTCGATTTCAGCGCTGGTCCATTTCCGTTTGTTGACCTCTGCCGGCCGCACTGGTAGGTAGATGAGCCCGTCGACCCATTCTTTGCCTTTGGATTCAAATAGCCGACTCAGGCCCGCCCTCGAAAACTCCGAGGTCTCGTTTTTGAGGAATCGCACTCGTTTATCGACTGCATATTCAGGTCTGTTGATCAGCTTGCCAATCTCGGCGTTGGTCTTCTTCCCAAGATTCTGTAACAGCAGCTGATCGTCGTGACCTGTCCAGCCCGGGAATATACCCAGCTGCTTTGGACGCAGACTAACAGCAGCCATTGTCCGGCCCAACTGCTCTGCTACCCAAGGAAGCGGCTCTGTTTGGATATGCTCGAGCAGGAAAATGGTTTCCTCGCGCGTCCAGGCAACCAGTGTGTTGGCTACCTTCAAGCGTCGAGCCCTGTTAGTCGTTTGGTAGTAGGACATTCCGACGTGGTCGGCTGTCTGTTCGACCGGTTGGCGATGGTAGTGCTGCTTAAGGTAGTCGTCCTTCTCCTTCGTCCAGCGTGATCTAGGTGGCAGATCTGGAACGGGTTTAAGCAGTGATTCGGGCGGAGCTATGTGGAAACTGCTGGCGGTGGCGAGAAATGATTCGGCTGCCTTTCGGAACTCTGTAGCGGACGTTCCGGACGGCGGCACAAATGGCTCGAGCAGCATTGTCTCATCAGGGTCCTCATCGCCCTTTGTCGCTAAGACATGTTTTGTGGTTGCTAATTTGTCTTGAGGTTTGCCATGCAACGCCTGCGGGGTAAGGGGCATTGGGGTCAATGGCGGGCTATTTCTTCGCTCTGTGATGACTCTTTTATTGGGTGCATCAGATGTTCCTGCAAGGGCCAGGGTTATGGTCATGGCCTCGACATCCTGAGGTGACCTACCAAGCAGGTCAGCTATCGAAGCGATCGACTGGTGGCCAACATATTCCTGCCGCAGGATTCGTTCATCGCCACTAGGCCAGGCAGCTCCTCTGCTTGATCGACGTGGCCAAGGCCCAGCACCGTTCGGGGGAACATAGATGCCTAGAGCTACTGCCAACTCGTATGTTTCCCGCAGTGAGTGTTTGGTTTGATCGGCAGCTCCCTGTATGCCCTGCACAGGCACGCTCTGCTCCAGGGTGGTTAGATCTTCGGAAGACCATTTTGCCTTCATGCCTGCGTATCTCCAATCGCCTCGGTCGGGGCTGTCGTTTAGGGCTTTCTGCCCACGCTTATGATTATTCTGTAGCTAGGTTTTGGCATCGCACGGGTTGGTTCTGCCTATCACCTCGTGAAAATGCTAATTTGAGGCTGACTAGGCGCGCTTGCAAGCGTTTGAACCTGTTGGAGAACGATTATCACGATTGGCTGTTTGGTTGCTCCAGCCATTTAAGAAACAGGCATTGATCAGCCGCACTCGTGCCGCGCTGTATCAGTCGCGGTAATCCTCCGGGTATTCAATCCCATTCAAGAACCACAGACTTTTGGCATTGCTCTCATGAGGTGCCTGATTGAAGATGAAGGCAGGGCATTCTTCATCTGCTTTGTCGATCAGCTTGGCCACCAGATCAGCGTTGCGGCGCTGTTGCTCTGACAGCTTTGCACTCGCTTCTTCCAGGTGATCAATGCTGCACTTCTCCATAAAGCTGAAATGTTTGCCCAGGAGCCCGCAGAGAATGTCCGAGATCTGTATAGCAGGTTCATTGTGTGAAATTGCGAACCGGTAGCTGACGGGCTGTCCACCCCACACAATTTGATTGCGCTCAAGGCTTGCCCGGACCCGCGGTTCTTCGTCAAATACGTGAACTGACCTCACGAATGTGGCAAGTCTATGGATGAAGGCTGTATCAAAACCACTCACCAGCTCATCCTTCTCGTTGCCGCAAAGATACACCAGCCTAGTGACCATGGCAGCCTCTTGGAGAAGGTCGGAGAGCGCCATTCTTGCCATGTTTCTGAACGTGAAGCCGTCCCTGAAGAGAAATTGGCGTACAGCTTTTAGGAATTCGGGTATTCGCGCGGACGGTACGTTCGGATAGTCGAAGGTCTTTAGTAGCCGGAAATACCCAAGTGGCTCTAGCCTCACTATGGCGTGGAGTTCGTTTTTCAGATCCTCCCGAATGGATGTGTAGGTCTCGAACTGATCATGATCTAGCAGCGAGTCAATCAGGTCGACTATGGACCAGTTCAGTATGCTGAAGTTAGAGAAGTGAATGTAAGCCGGCGACGCCAGAAGCCATGTGAGGAACTGCTCCAGCTTGTTGGAGCTGAGGCAGGTGATGTAATCCCCCTGGGCCAGGTGCTTTAGCTTCAACTCTTTGACCGAGGGCTGAATTCTCAATTGAGCCCTCAGGTCATCAATATCAGGCAGGTCGGCCCCTGGCCCCAGCGCTACACCCCCGAGCACAAAGCAATCCAGAACCTCATGATTCAGCCCGGTTCCAGTCAAGGATAGGCTTCGGATATTGTTCGTTTCGTCGTAATACAGCGTGTAGGCCTTATTGATGTTCTTCATGAAGTTCTGCCCGGGGAATCGAAACAGGCCGGCATCGATCACCTTTTTTTCGTAGCTGTCTTCAGTCATGGGCCTACCTGCACGTCTATTGTCAGTCCATTCTCTTCTGCTCGGAGGTGCTTTTCGGTGGGCGCTTCGCTCGAGGTTTTGGTACCGCCGCGGCCTTCCTTGTCTCAATCAATTGCTGTTCCAGCGTATCAGCTCGTGCCTGGGCCGCTGCTGACTGTTCACGGGATGATGCCAGAGCGCTCTGGCTTTCCTGCAAGGTCTTCTGTATTGACTGAAGCTTGCCTAGTGCTTCCTGCAGCTGTGCACCAGCCGCTTTGATTTCTTCTCTCGCTCGGTCAACTTCTCTGTGTGATCGATCCTCCACATCCCGTGTGTAGCGCTCCTGCTCAGCTCGTGTGGTTTCAGCTTGAGCGGCCGCATCAACTAGCTTCTGCTCGGCGCTCTCGAGCTTTGCTCTATATTCGGTCCGCTGCTGACGCATATCATCAAGGTCGGCATTTCGTTGATCCAGCAGGGCCTGCATATCCTTCAATCGCGTTTCTGCTGTGAGTCGTGCTGCCTGGGCTTCGGAGGTCTGAGATCTGGCAAAGGCTACGTCTTTGCGAGCTTGTTCTTCGAGGCCGGCAAGGCGCTCGCGCTCCTCAGCTAGCACCTTTCGCTGAACAGACATCCCCCGCTCCACCGCGGCCTCTGCCATCAGCGTGGCTTGTTTCCAGATGTCCACAAACGCATGTGCTACTTCGGTGGGAAGGGTTGGCAGGCGTGTTTCAGCGCGAAGCCTTTCTGACAAGCGCTTCCACCATTTATCAAGCAGTTCGCCCACGCGGGCCGGGCTGCCCCGCCCCATCTCCAGCCGAAGTCGCTCCACAGTTGGCCGCTCACCCCGGGCTAGCACCGCATCTGCCGCATCAAACACTTGTTGCTCAGGTACACCAGACGCCATGGGTCAAATTCCTTTAAACTATATCCGATAAGCAAAGGTTAACGGAGGTCGTATTTTAAAATAATACGTCGCACGTAATGAAAAATACGATAGACCAAAAAAAACGTCAAATTTTTCAAAAAATGAGCTTTTCAGGACAAATGAGGGTGAGCGAACGGGACTGAAATCCAATTTCCCGTGAAGTAAATATGGAAACTGAGGGAATCTGCCGTGATTTCGACGTTTACTTCCACGAACGGGCAGGATTCATGGACTAATTGCGCGCTTTTAGCTTTCTAGAACGCTCCGCAGACACAAAGCCTGGACTATTTGTCGTGCCAGGACAGATTTAGTGTAATTTTCGTCGGATACGACACAAAGGTTGGACTTTTTGTAGCCAGAGGGAGATACGGCATGAAGTCGGAATTGGTTGCCTCAATGGGGACATCTCTTGAACAGTTGAAGCCCCCGTGCGGTGCGGCCGCGCTCGAGATAGATTCACTCAACCAGGCAGCGCTAGACGCTGTCGCGGACTTTCTAAAAGCCGGTACTGCGGCCAACACGGTGCGCAGTTACCAGGGCGCTCTTACTTATTGGTCAGCCTGGCTTCAGGTTCGCTATGGATTGGCGCTGGGAGATGGACCAATTCCCCCAGCGGTGGCCATCCAATTCATAGTTGACCATTTGAAGAGGCCGCAGGTTGACGGGACCTGGGCTCACAACCTCCCCGCTGAATCAGATCAGGCGTTGGTCGACGCAAAGATTAAATCTGCCTTAGGGCCCCACTCGTACAACACTGTCAGCCTTCGGATGGCGGTCCTTGGCAAATGGCACGGACTAAAAGGCTGGGATAGCCCCACGGACAACAAAGAGGTTAAAGCGCTGTTGCGGGATGCACAGAAGGCGCAGGCCCGAGGTGGTATCACGATTCGCAAGAAGACCGCTCTCGTGGCTGAACCCCTCAAGGCAATACTGGACACCTGCGCGGCTGACGGACTGCGAGGCATTCGTGATCGTGCTTTGCTGTTGCTTGCATGGAGCGGCGGTGGCCGGCGACGCTCTGAAGTTGTGGCTCTGCAGGTCTCCGATGTTCGTAGGTTAGATGCCGATACGTGGCTCTACTCTCTCGGTGTAACGAAGACCGATACTGCTGGCGTCAAGCGTGAGAAGCCACTGACTGGGCCAGCAGCCCATGCACTGACTGCATGGCTAATTGCTGCTTCGATTGAGTCGGGTCCGCTATTCCGCGGGATGCTGCGAGGCGGAAAGGTAGGGACAGCCCCTCTGACTGGCCATGAGGTCAGCCGCATCGTCCAAAAGCGTGCAAAGATCGCTGGCCTTGAGGGTGATTGGGGTGCTCACAGCCTTCGCTCAGGCTTTGTTACTGAGGCCGGGCGGCAAGGTGTTCCGCTGGGTGATGTTATGGCAATGACAGAGCACACCAGCGTTTCGACTGTTATGGGATATTTCCAATCTGGGAACATGCTGAACAGCAGCGCAACAAGCCTTCTGTCCGACTATACAGTCCCTGAAATAGACGCTGAAGATTTAGCCCTGGCGCCTTATGATCCCCAACAGAGTTGACGACGGGTCGTGCACAATTGAGGTGGTATCGGTCAGCGGCAACACTCTTGGCCTTATGTGCCGAAAGTGGCTTATTTATAGGGCCCTGTTCAGATTTTGCGGGTCGGTGGCTGGGTATATTTGAGCGACCTTTATGTGATCAATTGAAATTCTTGCTAGCGGTAGCTTTTGACACTGCGTCGAAAGCTACGAACGCATAAAAAGCTGACAACGCACCTGGTGCCAAGTACATAACTGCTTTAGCCATGATCAAGGCCATAGCCAGCATATTGTTCACCATTTGTGCCACTTGATCCTGGCCGCTTGGTGCGTCCAAAAAGGTGTGGAAACCAATGCCAATGACCATGACCACGGCTACCAAGTAGACCATCATGAATCTCCAGTATTTGCGCGCAGGTTTGGAGCAGATTAGAAGGGCGACACAAACGCTGAGGCAAATCATGTAATAACGATAAGTCCATTCAGTGAAGCCAAGCAAATCAGCCCCGGCCCCGATCAGTTGGGTGAAAACAATTACACCAGAGGCAAAAAATAATCCGCCTAAAACTCCCCAAATCATACCAGCTAGAGTTTTCATTTTCGTAATCAATCCTGGGCGCGAAATCCGCGCTA
>NZ_LXJP01000080.1:0-24522 GCF_001728855.1 Pseudomonas sp. AP19
TTGATGGGGTATTGGATTCGTGGACGAATTCCCAATGAGCAGCAGAATCCGCTAAATCGCTGGTTGATCCGGATCTACGAACCCGCTCTGGACGCCGTATTACATCGACCTAAAATAACGCTGCTGGTTGCGTTGCTAGTCTTTGTCAGCGCGTTGTGGCCGATCTCTCGTCTGGGTGGTGAGTTTCTTCCCCCGCTGGACGAAGGGGACCTGCTCTATATGCCATCAGCTCTGCCTGGATTATCGGCGCAGAAGGCCGCGCAACTGCTTCAACAGACTGACCGTCTGATAAAGACAGTTCCAGAGGTCGAACACGTTTTCGGCAAAGCCGGCCGCGCTGAAACCGCGACTGACCCAGCACCTTTGGAAATGTTCGAAACCACCATCCAATTCAAACCACACGAACAGTGGCGCCCAGGCATGACCCAGGAAAAGCTCGTTGAGGAGCTAGACCAAGCGGTGCGTGTCCCAGGATTGACCAACATCTGGATACCGCCGATTCGTAACCGCATCGACATGCTGGCCACTGGCATAAAAAGCCCTATTGGTGTGAAGGTTGCCGGTACCAACCTGACGGAGATCGATGCCGTCACCCAAGCCATCGAACGTGTTGCCAAGGATGTCTCAGGTGTGAGTTCAGCGTTGGCCGAACGACTGACCGGTGGCCGCTATATTGATGTGGATATCGATCGTAAAGCTGCGGCCCGCTATGGGTTAAATATTGCCGATGTGCAATCGATCGTGGCCGGCGCAATCGGCGGTGAAAACGTCGGGGAGACGATTGAAGGGTTGGCTCGTTTCCCAATTAACGTACGTTACCCTCGTGAGTGGCGGGATTCACTCGGCGCTCTGGAGCAGTTACCTATCTATACCCCTCTAGGCAGCCAGATCACTCTTGGCACCGTTGCGAAGATCAAGGTCAGCGATGGTCCGCCGATGCTTAAGAGTGAGAACGCCCGACCTTCAGGCTGGGTGTATATCGACGTGCGGGGACGGGATATTGCTTCGGTAGTCGCCGATCTACGACGGGTCGTCAGCGAGCAGGTTAAGTTGCAGCCTGGTATGAGCCTGAGCTACGCAGGACAGTTCGAATTTCTCGAAAGGGCCAACGCACGACTCAAGCTGGTGGTGCCTGCCACGCTGTTGATCATCTTCGTGCTGCTTTATTTAACCTTTGCTCGCTTCGATGAGGCCTTGCTGATCATGGCCACTCTGCCATTCGCACTGACTGGTGGGGTATGGTTTCTCTATCTATTGGGATTCAACCTGTCGGTCGCCACTGGTGTCGGCTTTATCGCTTTGGCCGGTGTTTCTGCCGAATTTGGCGTAATTATGCTGCTTTATCTGAAGAACGCCTGGGCTGAGCGTGAAGACCTCGGCGATAGGACCGAGCACGGGCTGATGGCCGCGATTCGTGAAGGCGCTGTCCAGCGCGTTCGGCCCAAAGCCATGACTGTGGCTGTCATCATTGCTGGCTTGTTACCCATTTTGCTGGGCAGCGGGACCGGCAGCGAGGTGATGAGCCGAATTGCGGCACCCATGGTTGGAGGCATGATTACCGCGCCCTTGCTGTCGCTGTTTGTCATTCCGGCAGCCTATCGACTGATGCGTCGCCGGCACCTCTCAGTTGAGCCCATCAATCCTCAAGAAAAAGTCGTATGAAACTGACCCTGATTGCAGTTGCAAACACCGTATTTGCGCTGTCTCTTTCGGCCCACGCGTAGGACATGCCGGGCATGAAAATGTATGAATGGAATGCAAGCTCATTTAATGACAATGGCTAAGTGATTTAACGTTCGACTTTTGCAGAGCGTCGCAGCTCTTTTTTTGAGCCAGCCAATCACGAGCTGATAATAACAATACCCCGTCAGCTGGTCCCTCAAGCTTTACGGAGCTGCCAGTCGTGTTGTCTTTAATTATCACAGTAGGAGTTGCCGTAATGCCCGCTTTGAGGGCCTCCTCGACCTGTTGGCCAACATGCCGGGCGATCACTTTGTCGGTAGCTGCACAGGACAATAAGTCCTGGTAAGTAACATCAACGACGTTCAGATGCCCATTGAAACCCTCACCGTTGCTACGGGTCCGGTCAAAAATCTGGTCAATGGCTTGCCAGAAGGCAGGTGCGCCACCAAGCGCCCCCGCACATTCAGCGAGCTTGGCTTCGTGTAATGCGGTCGGACCGTGCACATCCAGTGGCAGATGATGCCACTGCAGGTTTACATCCTTCTGCTGCTGTATCCAGGTTTTCAACGCAGGTGTGTACGTCTTGCAGTAGGGGCACTCCAGATCCGCGAACTCAGTCACAGTCCAGCGTGCTTTGGAAGGACCAAACAACCACGGGCCTGTGTTGTGCGGGGATGGTATCTCACTTCGAGTGAGGGCTAAGCAGGCCATCGATGTGCCTGCCAAAACGCACCCCAGCATCAACCAATATTTGCGAAGGCCTATCATGCCCGAGCCTCTGCTGGCTTCGATGAAAGCAGCGCTTGTTTACGAAGGGCCTCAAGAAGAGCGTTCTCAGCATTCTCGGGTTGTGGGTGCTGTAGCAGCCAATTGGCTAACACCGCGTGAAGTTGGGACTCGATGTCACGACGATCCACCGCACGAACCAAAACCTGTTGCAGTTGCTCTATCAAAACGGGGGCACACACCTCAAGGGTTTGAAGGGCGTCTTCACCCGGTTGTTCAAGCAGCTGGGTCAGACTTTCTATAAGGTTCTGGGTCAGGGAATTCAATGCTCTCATGCTTGGCGCTCCAAGGCCGTGACTTGCTCGGGGAAAGTAATGATGTGAGGTTCGATACCGCGATAGCGGTCAAGCGTTGCAGCAACTTCAATGGCCGCATCCAGCTCGCTGCAGCCTTTGGCTTGCATGATGTCGAAGCGTTGCTTTTTCTCTTCCGGCTCGGTCATGGCCAGGGCCAGATACAAACTCGGTGGTACCGCCCGGAATAACATTTCCATGCTTTTGGACAACACGACGCCCTCGGTGAATTTGCCGCTTTCTTTACGCGCTGACAGCATCATCGACTTCTGTGCAGGAGTCAGTTCACGAAACCGCGCGATCTTCTCCACCTCATCAGGCGGCATGTTTAAGCACATCCACCACTCGATCATGTTGAGCAGGGCTGAGGCCTCTGGCGGCACGTCGTCAACGTTCTGGGTGGCCATCCAGAACCAGGCGCCGAGCTTTCGCCACATTTTGGTAATCTTGACGGAGTAGGGGGATAGGAGTGGGACCTTCAACTGGATGTGGCCTTCGTCGGTGAAGCAGATCAGCGGACGGCCTTTAAACTGGTCACGCTCGGCAATGTTGTTGACCGTGTTGAGCAGGGAAATATAAGCGATGGCCATCTGTGCGCTATAGCCTTCTCGCGCATAGGTGGCAAGGTCGACAATGGTAATGTCCGCTTCTGGCCATGGGGTGCCAGGACGGTTGAACATGTCGCCTTCGGTGCCCATACAGAACATGGACAAGGCTTCCGCCATCTCCAAGAATCGTGAGCTTCGGGCGTCTGGAATACCGGGCTCGAGTCCCATTTCTCGCAGCGCTTCACGGATATCTTCCGGCAGAACGATACGTTGCTCCGTCACGCATTTTTTCGCTGCATTCAGTATGCATTGGCGGATGGCGCTACGGTCGGCACGAGTAAGACGGGCATCCTCTTTTTCTTCACCACCGGTGATCATCAGCCTGGCCGCAATTTCCATCTCGCCCAGGATGTCGCGTTGTTCATCCTCGGTCTGGCTAGTCAGATGTTCGTCCGACGCCTCAAGATCATCAGCTTGGATAATCTTCACGTTTTGGCTGGGTTCGATGAGCTTCACGGCATCAGCGAATGGCGCGAGGCTGACACCCGATCCAGGTGCAAGTCGAACCCGGTTTACCGTCAAACCCAACTTTTTGGCGAAATCACCGAGTAAGCCGAAGCTGTTGCCAGCCTCCACAATGAATAGACGTGGCCGATAGATGGCGATGATTTGGCTAAGGATGTTTGTCGCGCTGGCCGATTTACCTGAACCCGTAGGCCCGAAAATGAACAAATGCGCGTTCATCTGCCGGTCCAGCTTGTTCAGCGGGTCGAAGGTTATCGGCGCTCCCCCACGGTTAAACAGGGTAATACCCGGGTGCCCGGTTCCGGTCGACCTACCCCAGACGGGGGCCAGGTTCGCAATGTGTTGGGCGAACATCAGTTGTGCGTACCACTCCAGTGCTTTGCGCGCATTGGGGTCGAAGTTGCCGGGTAGCCATCTAAGGTAGGAGTTCAGCGGTGCCACTTCATCCCGAGGTTCCACCGGCTCCATGCCCGCACCCAGCAATGCGCTGCTGAGTTGCAAACTGCGTTCGTGCAGCTGGGCATCATCTTTACCCCGCAGGTAAAACGCTACGCTACCTCTGTACAGCTTGTGCTTGCGCCCGAGCAACTGACGGGCGGTGGCGACGTCTTCGCGTGTCAGGATCGAGGCCTGAGTGTCTCCAACTGCCTTGCGTGAAAGCTGTTCCAGATGCCCTTCGAGAATGTCCTGCGGGGTGATCACGAGAGTGATACAGAGAATGGTGTCCTCTGGCATTTTGTCGAACAGTGCGTTGAGCGCATCACCGCCCTTTCGGGTTTCACCGGTTAAGTGCCCGGTCTTGGGAGCATCCCTCAAGCGGTCAAGCATCACCACCTGATGGGGAAGGCCGTCGAAATACCACAGACCTTTCTCTATATCTGACAGTGGTTCGCGATAAAACAGGTTTTGCGAGAAGTCAGTGCCGCTGGCGAGCGGCAGCTCGCCCTCTGCAGCACCAGGTGCTTGCTTGCACACCAATTCGTAGAAGCGGCGAATATCTGCATCGGCAGGGCCAAGATGATCGGGACGTGGATTGAACCAATGAATCAGCCAATGGCGAATGGCGTGGCCATCCATGCGATGGGTTTTAATGCCGGCGTTCGCCAAGCCGCCCACCAAGCGATCGCAGATGATTTTCAGGTAAGGACCTGGTGCCTGGCCTCGCACATCCGCTTGCGCGCCTTGGGTACGGCGGTAGACAACAACACGGACGCGGCGCTGTTGGCCCCTCCAGGGCAGTTGGCTGACCTTGGTGTCTTCAAACAGCCCGCCTGGTTTGGAGATGGATTCCAGGTGTTGCTTCATCAGCTTCAAATAAAGCTCGGTGAATGCACTGCCTTGTGCGCGTGGTTGAACGTAGTCATGCAGTTGCTGAAGGTAATCGTCCCAGCTGGTTTCGTCCTGGGCATAGAGCTGAACCACCCAGGGTGAGGTTTCAAGCTCGTCGAAGGAGTCCTGGAGGGCGTTTTCCAGGGCGTCGCGGGCCTTGCGTAACCATTCGGGATCCCGACCTTCAGTACCAATCGGTGTCAGCTCAAAAAAGGCAGCACGAGACACGCCGTCTTCCAATAGCATGGCTTTTTCTGCAGGCAGGTAATCTACCCACGGCAGTAGGTCTACGAAGGAGGGGTTGACGTGGTATAGACGGTCAGCATCAGCGGTTGTGGCTGGCTTTTTCTTTGGGTTACGCCAATCGCTCGGCGAGGGAATACCCATGGCAGCAAGGCGTTCGTAGTAACGCTCTGTAGCAGCCTCAAACGTCTCGGTTGCTGGTCCCTGCACATCGTCAGATAACGGCGAACCTGGTGTTACGCCAGGTTCCACACGCTCTGTCGCCCGTCGCGTTTTGAATCGTTCAAAAAAACCCATCAATATGCCTCCGTGCGTTCGCCAGGCATGGCGTATTGCACCCGCTGATACAGCGGAAACACCGTGGTGTAGCCTGGGATCGGTGCCGGGTCTGAACCCGCTAAATGAGGAAAGACGTACATCACCAGGTCGGGATTGGGTAGGCGTTTAAATTGGCTGTAGATCTCGTTTTGTGCGGTACGTGTGAACATGGTGTTGTCTGTTTCCCTCGTCTCCAGAGGCCGACGAAGATCTTGGCGTGCATCGAGCAATTGGCGGCTGCTCGAGCTGCTTGAGCCGCTGGAGCCTTGATCCCAAACGTCCATCATTGTGCGGTCCCCATGGGGGAGCAATTCGTCTTTGTTGGTGGAACAGGCCGAGGCGAGTAGGGCGATGGCCAGGTATGCACCTAGTTTTAAGCCATGATTAGTCAAGCGCAGTCGAAACATGACGGGCTCCTGAGCGATAGTTGACCTTGCGGCCATTGAGTTCGTAATCGATGGTCAGTTGCTGGTCCAGGTGCACAGCTATCTTTGCCCCGGGTTGTACATACACCGCTGCGAAGGCTTGCCCGTAGAGTTTGTTGACCCAGCTGGAGACGTCATTGACGCCCTGGCCAATAATTTTGCCCATGGCTTCACTGCCCGAGCCGCCGACAGAACCGATGGTCCCGGACTGAGGGTTTATAAAAGAGCCGCTGTTTCCATCTGACTTGATGAGGGAGGCAGCACCTGCGCCGGCGGCGGTAATCAGTACCTGCGAGCCAATGTATTGCGAGGCGTTGCTTTTGCGGTCGCCACTGATACAAGGAATGCCATAGGCATCGCTTATCCAGCCCAGGCCACCCTGAATGGTGGTTTGGTTGCCATTGTTCTGATTGTTACTATTTTGACTGCTATTCGTTTCTTCCTGAGGTTGTGGCAGCGTGCGCACAGTGCCGTCATTGAAGACGAACGTCAGGCTTTTGATCTGACCGCGTACGCAAGACAGGGTCCAATCGCCGGAAGCCGTTCCGCTGGCCACCGCGCCGGCGACGTCGGGCAAGTCGATGCCGTTGGCCGTGAGATTGTCCGGCCCGATCAATACCTTGAACGGGTAGGGGTCGTTGACAGTGCCGTCAATGGGCACCCGGCCGATCAGCGCGGACATGGCCACCGAACCCATCAATGTCGAGTTCTGCGGCAAGGTGTAGACCTTGCGCACCTGTTTGCGGGCCTCCTGTGGCGAGATTTCATTCGCAACACTTTGAGCGCCCGTGCGCAGTGCATTTTGTCCTCGGTCCACGGACTCGCCAAAAGAGGTCGGGAAGTTGAAGCCGCTTGCCGTTTGATTTGTCCCTGCAGCGATGGGCTTGCCGTTGACATCGACCGGCGTTGCGTCCTGCGGCTCTATCCAAACAACGTCCGCGCCAGGTCCGCCTTTGAAGCCTTGACCGTCACCTGGCTGAACGCCGAAGCCGATCGGCAAATCAGATCCAGACTCATTGCCACTGCCCGATTTGCTGCTCAGGGTATTGTACTGCTGCTGCAGTGTGTCCAAGAGGGTTTGGCTCTGTTGTTGCGCCTCCTGCTTCATCGTTTGCTGAACGTTCTGCAGTTTGTTATCGACGTTGAGGTCGATGTTCTGCAGGCGTTTTTGCAGCTCGATGTTCTGTTGCTTTAGTTCGTCATTGTTCTTCAAAGCATTGGAGACTTGGTCCTTGAGTTGTCTGCTTTCCACGACAATGGTGCGCAATGTGTCGCTGGGTGTATCTCCGTCAACCCCAAGCTTTTTAGCCTCCTTCGTACTAAGTACAACCGTTTCCGGCGCATGAACCTGTTGGTCGGCACTTTCGCGATTGAATAATTTGACCACTACGTATATCGCCAGGATCGCGAACGGTATGACCAGGTATTTAACAAGTGGATTACTCTTCACGACGGCCTCCCTTCGGATCGATCTGGCTGATGGCGGCCGGCAATAACGATTCGGCTAGACCATGACCACGGGTCACCAAGTAGACCGTCGAGGTGTCGCTGGAATCACCTTTGGCGCCAAGGTAGGGATGCTGAAAAGTCGCGGTGACAAAGTCACCCATCAGGTCACGCGGATCCAATGTGAGGTTTTGGGCGCTTGTGTTACGTAGCTTCACCGCCGTGACCCAATACTCGTCTAACCGCCACGACCCCAACGCAGAGGCTTCGACCGGCAATATCGGCATTAGGGTGGTGAGGTCCAAACCGCGCTTCAGATTGATCTGAGCAATCCCCTCCACGGGCTCAACGGTGCGTAGGGGCGCGTAAAGCATCTGTGCGGCATAGCGCGTCATGACCACCGGAAGAGGGGTCTCACGACGCGGTTTCGGCGCGTCCTCATCCTCCTCGGCTTGAGCGCTGGCTTGGGCCGTGGAAGAAGTTGAATGGTTGCTTGTAGGTTTGGCGTTGACTTGGCCGTAACGCGGGGCGGGACTGTCCCCGGCTACAATTTTAGCCGGCTCGGATGCGACCTGATTTGGTTTCCCTACCGTTGCGATGATATCCACGAGCATGATCTCACCGGAGTTCATGTTCTGCAGCTGTAAGCGAGTCGGTTCAATCGGCTCTTTCGCCAACAGGTAGAGGGCACCACCGGTGCTCTGCACGCGCAGTTTGTCGACGAGGTTACGAGGCAGACCCACCCGTACGTTTTGGTCCACAAAGACAATACGCTCCTGACCCACGATCAAGGGCAGTGCTATAGGGATACGATCCCAGCGCAGGATTTCGACGGCGTTGGCCAACCCGCAGAAGTGAAGGGCTACGAGCCCGATGATCAGTAGGCGGCGTGTCATCATTTGCCTCCTGCTCTGGTCGTTTCTGCGGAGACTTCGATGCGTTGTGGATTACTGCTATAACAGTCCCAGGCCAAGCCGAATGGGTTTTTTTCGGGATCGACGTCGAATCGGATAATTCTTAACGGATAGCGAGCAAATGCCCGCTTTACGCGCTCCCCGCCGTAGTGCTCGTCAGCGGTGATGTCCAGGTTGACGGTCCAGTCATTGATGCTGTGCTGTTCAATATGTTGCTCAGACTTATCGTCGATGCCTCTGCCTGGAATTTCAAATACACCCCGCTCACGTTTGCGCAGTTCCCCGCTATTGCGGCGTAGCTCGAAATCTTTCTGCAAGTAGGCTTTGCAGCTGGGAGTCAGGTAGCTTTCCAAGCGGGTAATGTTGTCCTCGTAGTCGGTTTCACCGTCAACGGGCCAACGGTTCATCTGCTGAAAAATGTACAGACCGAAGGCGTATACCGACTCCGGTGGAATATCCCACCACTTACGGGTGCTACCTGAACGTAGATCTGGAGGTACATGAACAGTTAGGTCACGCGGTGCGCTCTGCCAGCCATAAGCCATGTACAGACCCAGGGCAATGAGAAAACCAATGACCATGCGCAGGCTGTTAATGTGGGCCAGTTGGGCGTCTACTTTTTTACGGTAAGTCATTGAACCTCCGTTCGATGACAGGTCCACGCACCTGTACGAGTAATCAGCAGGGCTTTATTCCAGGTAGGAAAGAACCGCGCGATGTTCAATTGCATCTGGCGGTATAGCCATGTATCAGGTCGGCCGCGTTTCCACCGACGCAAGAAACGACTGGCAAGAAACAGCCCTAGGACAGCACAGAGCATGGCGGCGCCGATGATAAGTGCCCAAATCTGGGTCAATATCGCGGCCGGAATACCGATAACCAGCCCTGCGCCGGTGCTCAACGCCAAGGTGGCCCACATTTCGTCAGCGGTAAGGCCGCCCATGATGACTGGCTGATTGTTCAATCGCACAGGGAGGAAAATCAGGGTCCCATCGTCTGAGAGTTCTGTCATGGCCACGGCTCTTTTAAAGAATATTTGAAGCCTTGGTGACCAGAAAAATGGCGACACCGAGGATGGCGACGCCAACGGCGGCTGTCGCCCCCAGATCTCCCCATTTTTTCTTGCCAAGTTGAATTTCGTGGTAGGTGCCGAAGGCATGCCAAGCAACGCCACTGAAAATGACTGCGCAGATGATGAGGCCAAGCAAAGTAAAACCGTCAAAGGCGTAGTTCTGCATGGTTTGCATCAGGTTAGAGCCTTCCCCCCGGGTAGGAGGCTGAGACTGCGGAAGAGCCGCCATGGCCAGTTGGGGGAGAGCAAGCAACCCGATCAGCATGCGGCCCGGTTTTAAGAATGAAGTCATGGTGTATCTCCCATAGGGTCAACTAAGAACAAATGTGGTGAGGATCATGCAAAGCAGTAGGATGCGGACGAGCGAGGTCGAGGCAATCGTTCGATCAAGGTTGCCAGTGGCCCATCCTCGGTAGCAGCTCCAGATAGCCCAGGCGCCCCACATAAAGATGATGGCTACAGCGACGCCGACGAAAAACAGGTAGCTCGTCGAGGCAGGAAATCCTCCTGCCGCTTGAAACGCAGCAGCCTGAGCGCCGCTCATGCTCATGGCTTGCGTCCTTCGGTCGTGTATTGGCCTGACAGCTCAACAGGATCACGAGGCTGGGCTCGGGTTGGGGTTAGATAGCCCTCCAACCCATGACGAATTCGAGCGATATCACCTGCTAGACGCTGGTAATCGAAGAAGTAACGCTTGCCAGGTTCGTCGGCCACTTGAGCGCTACGACGTGCGGTGTCCTCTAAGGCATTCAACTGGCGGATCATCACGTCCAGGTTGGCCTGTTCGGAGGCTGAAGCAGCGGTCGCATGAGAGACAGGCAGGCCGCATCCAAAAAGTGCGATGAGGCCTGGCAAGGCAAGTCGGCAAGTGAGTGCAGTGAGACGCGGGTACTGGATCACGGCTGGGCTCTAGTCATTCCTGATGCCGTCAGCTTGCCGTGATCAAGCTATGGTCGCCGCAAGAAAACCATATTCAGGACTGTAAGGATTTCTTCTGACGGTACTGACACCATCAATCACAGTGGATAGGGCGTTTGAAGAACAGCAGATACCCGATGGGCAAGGCGAATCCGTAAGCCCAGCCTTGGGCGTTTTGATTGCCAACCTTGACTTCTCCTTTGACCACGGGCTGCACGCTGACCAGCTCCCAGCCTTCGCTGCCTAATTGAGCAAGGCGGTTTTGACGTTCAGAATCTTCCAGAAAACCCTGGGTGTCGGGTTCAGTGGTGGGCTCTTCGGACTTGAACATGAAGAGCTTTTTGGTTCTGACAACGTACTGAAAGGGAGAGAACTCAGTGTGGTATTCAAATTTCTGACGGCCCATGCCGACGTCCTCAATGTGCAGAGCTACCAGGGTTTCAATAATAAGCGCGTGCCAGCAATCTGAAATAGTTTGTTGCTAAGCGCGTGATTTCTGAGGTTGGAGTGCAGAGGTCCGAGCATCGACATAGCGCTGCATGATAGAAAGCACCATTGAGTTCAACGCTAGGATCTTCATCCCTCGCGTCACCGCCACGTACAGCAAATTCAACTCGTCATCTTTACGACCTTGATCGATATCGGGTGAAAGCGGATCAGCGCTAAAGTCGTCATACAGGCTGACAAAGTCCCACTCCAGCCCCTTGGCCTTGTGCCCAGTCGTGAGTGTCACGGTGGCGTCGAGCTCGTTATCTACAGAGCGGGAACGTAGGGTTTGGATCCGCTGGGGCAGGTCCGGATAGGCTGTAATGATCTTGATCGATCGCAACATCTCCGTATCCTGGCTTACCTCGGCTATTTCCACGTACTGTGAAAAGTCCCGGTAATCTCTCAACAGCCTGCGGTTCTGCACCTCATGGTTACGGTTGCGGCTGAATAGGTATAAATCTTCCAGATCGCGTAGCGAGTAGCTGTCGATACCGCCGACCCAGAAAATCTTGGGGTTGCTTGCGACCAGCTGCAGGGCGTTCTCGATGACGCCGGTCACGGTACGATGGATAAACGTGCGATGCGGTAGCTCTTCAGGCAGAGCCCGTTTAACCAGGGTATTGCAACCTAACCCCTGCAGCTTTCGTGTCTCACCCTTGTAAAAAAGAATGATGTTGGCCACATGCGCGACGGCAGGGCCGAAGCGAAAGCTTTGGGTCAGGTAGTGACGTTCGGCGTCGGCCATCCAGTCGCTGTTGAGCGCATCTTCTGCGCCGCGGAAGCGATAGATCTGCTGGTGGGGATCGCCGACTGCCACCTTGCGGACCCGTTGTATTTTTACTATGTCGGCAATAACTGGGTTCACGTCTTGACCTTCGTCGAGCAGAATGGCGTTAAATCGTTCGCTCAGGTCGGGCTTGCTTAGCTGATACAGCTTCAAGTAAGCGTCATGGGTGATCGACATTGCTGTGTCCTGCAGATCGATCATCCGGTTCCAGATGGTTTTAGCCACGTTTAAAGCATTGTTCAGGAAACGTTCCTGGGCACTTGTGAGCATTCGTTGCCCCTGGAATCTGGGAAAATGCACACGGCCCAACTCGTCATCGGCGCTGGCCATGAAGTTGTTAAGCGTGCTGAGGACATCCCGCACGAGCTCCCAGTCCTGGGTGTTGATGGCCCTTGCGATGTCCGTCAGGCGTAAGTTATTGGTCTGCTTGGTGGCGTACTGACTGCCATAGACTGCATATGCGAGGCCATGCGCCGTCTTACACACCACGTTTCTGCGTGGAAAGCGGCCCCTGGCAGCGAGCTCGACGGATTTGTTGTAGCAGAGGTAGAGCATTTTCACCGAGGCGTGTTGTGTGGCGTAGCCCACCAGTGTGGTGGTTTTGCCGGTACCGGCAAAAGCCTGAACCAGTAGCTTGTCAGCCGTGGAATGGATGATGGGCTGCTGTTCTTGTGTCCACTGCATGGGCAGCTCCTAAAGGTATTTTTTGAAGCTTGAAACGGTGATGTAAACGGACACACCCAACAGCACGGCGCAGGGCAACAGAATCAAAAGGGGGCTGATGCTGATGGGGATGGCCAGGTAGACCGTCCAGGGCACGATGGTCAGCGGAATGATCGTCCCCCGGGCTTTGTGATACAGGTAACTTGACTCGCGGCCGGAGCCGAATTTTCGTAGATCACGCCGCACCAGGCCATCGACCAAGCCAGTGAACGCCGCCAGTGCGAACAGCGGAATCGTCAACGTCAGAATGACCATTCGCACACAGAAGGTCAGGACTGTGTATAACGCGGCTAAGCCATAGTCCTGGAATTTGATCATCGCCCGACCGAGTTCGTAGCGAAGGTTCAAGGTTCCCGTTTGTTGTGGTGATGTTGAGCGAGCGTACTGTGTCAGTGCATTTATATTGTCCTGCATGCCGGTTTTCACCATCAGCCAGTCATAGACCGTTTGTGCCAGCCAGGTTGCCGTACGCCCCGGTTCTTTGATGACAACGCTGTGCAGCAGATCCTGGGACAGCCAGCCCAGTTCATGTTGGAACATCTGCTGAGCATGTTTCCAGCCGGCATCCGGCCAGAACGTGTACATGCAAAGCCATTCAACGACGATGGCGCCGAGCAAGGAGCCGAACATCACCCCCAAGAAATGAAAAGGGGTAGAGAACAGCATGCCCAGGAAGTTTTTTTGACCTTCCTGCTGTTGCTGGGCTTTTTCCGCGATATCGGCCATGGCTCTGTTCCTTCAAGCCTATGCGGCTTTTCCGTTATTGGCCATCTGGCGGAAGTCGTCTACCAAGTCATCAGGAAGCGACTCACTTAGTGCGTCATATCCCGGTGCTTGCCACCAGTCGCTGCTGGTTCCGGATCCTTTACGCATGCCCTCAACCAAGGCCTGAAGATCCTTGGGCATCACTTCATCGGGATCGCTTGCCGGCAACGGCATACGAATCTTCCACAAATTCCCGCCCTCTATCAGGGCAAAGCATTGCCCCTTGGGTAGGGCAACCACATGCGCCGGTTCGATCATCGGTACGCTGACACTTTGGATCTGATCGTGAGTGTTAGAGGTGAAAGCGGTGTTGCCGTTAATAGCGTCGTTTGCACTGCTTGCTGGTGTACTGGTAAACACCTGGACCTTTGGCAACTGGTTGGTCAGCAGCTCGGCGGTTGCAGTCTCACGTACACGTAACATGAACAGGTTGTTGAAGTTACCGATGACTTGGCCAGCTTTAGCCCGGTTACCGATTTTTGCCTCAATATCGCTCATGGTTTGGGTATAGGCCGTGACCTGCATGCCGGCACCACCGCCTTTGTTGATCATCGGTATGAATTCATCGCCCATCAGTTCGTTGAATTCGTCCGCATGTACGTTAATTGCTACCTTGCCGCCGGTGGCCCCGGGCAAGCCATCATCGATGCCAAACTTATAGATGTGACCCGCAACTGACACCAGGTCGCTGAACATCGAGTTGCCCACCGCTGCAGCTACCTCTGTATCAGATAAAGCGTCCAGGCCGACATAGACCACTGCCCGTTTGCGGATGATCTGCATCCAGTCAAAGATTGGTCGTGGGTCCTCAAGATCCATGTAGTCGGGAGATAGCAGCTCTGCAATCCGGCCTGTGGTCAGTTTTTCCAGCAATGGCAGAAGGCTGGCCACGATCTTGTCGAAATAGGTTTTGTCATAGCGTACGGCTGATCGCAGACCCTCCATCACTGGGTCGGAGATGCGTTGCTGAGTGAGGTACATGTCCAGGGCCACCACGCGTAGCGGTCGATCCTTCATGGCGAAACTGAGGTTCTTACGATCGATCTTTCCTTCCAGCTCAACGATGGTTTGCCAGGCTTTGGGATCATTTTCAGCAAAGTGCTTCTGCGCATACTCAATAAACAGCGCGTCAATGTTTGTCACATGCTTGAGGATCTGTTCATAGTCCGGCCGACGTCCCAGTGCCACGAGGGCGCGCGCGATGATGTTGACGAAACGCCAGGCGAATTCCCGGAATGCCGCGGAATTGCCTTCCCCCGAAAGTTGGCCGGCAATGCGGGTGGCAACCTCCGAGATCCGACCAAACCGGCCGACGGCGTTGTAGCGAGCGGAGTGATCGGGCCAGCCTAGGTGGAACACGTAGAATTCCTCCAGTCGGTTTGCGCGCTTGCATTCGATGTACATGCGCTTCAGGAGGTCTGCGTCGCCTTTAGGATCGAAGACAATCACCACTTCGCGGTCCAGGTCCATTTCTACATTGCGCTGGCTTCGATGAACGGGTTGCACGCGGCGCCCCATATGAACGCGGCGCCGGGGGCTACGGCGGGTACGCCTGATGTCTTGGGTGATAAACAACTCTGCCAAGCGGGTTTTTCCAACACGAGTAGTCCCCAATACAAGGGAGTGTCCAACCCGCTCACCCAGTGGCAGGCTGACATCCGCTTCGTTCGGCTCTATACCGTGTAAGCGCGGTAGCCCCCCGACTGGAGGAAGTGGACGCGCCGGGTTAAATGGCACATCCCACGAGGTAGCCTTTGACAGCAATTTGAGTGGAAAGGGTGCGAACTCCAGACGCTCCTCAATTCTGCGAGCAAAGGTATAGATAGACGTGGGCTCGACATACTCGGCGTACTTTGGGAGGTAAGTCTCCATCAACCGCTGAGTATGTTTTTGGGTCCAGCGAAAGCCTTTACCGATGAATAGCCGCTCATTGCTGACCGGCATGTCTTTGCTGGTCATGGTGTAGTGGGGTAGGCGCCGAATATTGCGCCGGTAACGCAGCACTACCAACGCTTGTTTGAGGCGGACGAACCCTAGACCCAGAAAGCCTGTACCGGCAACCATGCCGAATAAAGGCGTCAGAGCAACCGCCCAGGGCGCGAAAATACAGAGCAACGCCGCAGCGGCACATACGCAAACTGTGTACAGCTCAACAGCAGGGCGTAGTAACGACTCAATGGTGTAGGAGGTGGTCATGGATCACTTCCTATGAGTGAAAGGGGACAATGGCCCCACTGTTTCGAAATGGAAAACGACTGGCTTGCCTGTCTCAGCGATCAGCCCATAGGACTTGGCCAGGCGGTATATGGGGTGGTAGCTGTTAAGGGAGTTGACGTGTCCAGCAATGCGCTCTCGCCAGACTTCTAGTGGCATCGCTGCCTTGCTCAAATTACACGGCACGCACGCGGGCATCATGTTGCTGATGGCGTGGTTCTCTGGCCGCCCCAAAATGATGGCACCGGAGTACTTGCCGTCCACCCTCTCTGGTTCTCGCCATACTGCTTCCATGTGGTCCGCATGCCACCGGTCACCCAACAGCACACCGCAGTATGCGCAATGGCCCGCGAATTTAGCGTGAAGCTCGCAGCGTTGCTTCTTGGTCAGCTTCATGGGGCCGGGATCCTCCTTTCATGCGTGATGATGAATTGGCCAACTCTTGCCTCGCTTGCTCAACTGCCTCGGGCAGTCGTTCTTTTAGCCGCTGACATAGCTCCACCTCGTCACCAGGTACGCGGGCGATGACGGTGCCGCCATAGAGCTTGGCGACATAGGTGACCTGTTCAAAAAGCAGTTGGCCTGCTCGTGGGTCATCTGGTTGCTTGATGACCAAGGTGATGTGCGTAAGAGAGGCCATACCCTGGTTACTGCTGGATCGTTGTGGCAGTGATCAACAGCGGGTAATGCTGGACTCCCAAGCGCTGTGCCAGATCATTTGATGGAGCCGGGACCAACTGTAGATTTCCTGCCCATCGTTGGATTTCGGCAAACCGCTCGGCGCTGGCCACGTTAACCACAAGGCCCACTGCCTGCAGTTGCTGTAACTGATCGCGGCGCTGTGATAACCACTTTCTGGAGCTTTCATCGTCGCCTACAAGAAACAATGGTTGCAGGCCAGGTGCATTGATTACCCGGCCCTGTACCTGCCCGGGTGTCAGTTGGTCAGAGCGCACTGGAAACGAGCCTTGCCCACGCACACCAATATTCTCTGACTGTGCTGACTGCTCAGTAGGTTCTGGAGCCAAGTACTGGTAGTAGGGCAGAGCGGAAACACCCCCTCGGTCTTCAACAACAATCAGCGAGGTGGCATGCACTGCCATGGGGGAGGCCAAAGACAGCAAAACAGGCAGATGCAGCAATCTATTCATGGATTATTCGCCATCAGGTTGATACCGGTGACCCGGCTGAGGTGTTTGGCAAAAGCTCGTCGGTATCGGGCAGCGGGTTCGCCTCCGGCAGGGCGGTGGTACCGACCAGCAGCGGTGATCCAGTCGCCTCCTTTGGCTTTTTGCTCAGCCAGGATCTGGGCCGTAACCGAGAGGTTTTTGTACGGATCCAGCCCTTCGCAGGGATAGCTATAACGGTGGCCGTTGGCACCGATGTTGGTTTGTCCAAGCCCGACGTCGACTCTATTTGGGCCTGCGGTCTGAAGGGCGATCATCAACGCTCTGCAAGCATCGCTGCGTGTCGCAAAGCGATATCCGGCGCCGGCGACATTCAACGTCCAGGGCCAGGGGACGATCTGGCCGCGAAGTCGGGTGCCACTCTCTTGCAGTGCAACGGAGTACAGCACCTCGGACGGAACGCCGGCAGGCAGGGCAATCAACTGATAGGCCGGTGGCGGAACCTCGGCACCGTTAGCAAATGCCGCGGTGAGCAGTAGCCCCCCCGTTAAAGCCGCGCGAATTACAGACGCTGCCATTGTCCATTCACCTCGCGTACCACGGCCGGCAGCTCACCGCCGAGTCCAAGGCCAAGCCATCGACCGGCATCGTGATTCAATGTGATCTGTCGGCTTCTCACGCTGGCCGGTTCGACTCCAGCCAAGATGGCCCAGCGGCGAATTATTTCGTCATCACCTTGACTACCAACGAAGTACAGATCAAAGGACTGTTTCTGGTTTTGTAAGTCTTTGACGCGGTCAATACATGCGTTGCAACTGTCTTGAACAAAAACGGCTAGTCGTCCAGTGCCTTTCACAGCAGTTAACGCTCCCGAGCCAGGAGCAGATGCAGGGTTGGACGATAGTTGGATGACTTTTTCATTGGGGTAAAGACGTGCGAAGGCTTGGTCATAGGCCCTTTGGTACGCCAGTTCCTTATCGATACGCTGTCGCTCGGCTCGCACCTGCAGCTCTGCATAGCGTCGCCGCTCCTCCTCCGACTTCGCTTCGATGCCAAGTGCTGTCAGAGGATCCAGGCCTGGCGAATAGATTCCGCGAGGACCCTCCATCACAGTTTGAAAACGGGACCATTCTTGGGGGGTCAATCCCCACTCGCGGGCGAGTTCTGTCTGACTTGCTCCTTGAGAAGAGTTGTGAACTTCACTGTTCTGAGTGTTCGAGATCGACGTTGATTGCCCCGAAGCCGCATGACAGCCGTATGCAAACGCGAAGGTGGCCAAGCCTGCAATGAAACCCAAAATGTTCCTGGGCTTCATTGTTTTCGAGGAAGTGGTAGGGGAGTGCATAAAGGAGGTCCTATTGCGCGACGGTTACGGTTTGAGGTGTTCCGGCCACGTCAAAGCGTGCGGATCTTCCGTCCAGCGCGTTGAGTCGCCAGGCGGTGCCCGCCACAGCGTCACCAGGTCGGATAAGGTAAATTTGATTCAACTGCGTGCTGCCAGGCGGTGCTACGGACAAAAAGCGTTCACCGCCGCGATACTCGATACCGACAACGGTAAAAGGGGGTGTTTGCGGTGTGACAGTGGCGGTAGCGGGCGGTTTTGGCCGCTTTGGTTGGCGGGCAACGGGCTTAGGCTTGGGCTTGAGGGGCACAGCAGTGGTTTGTTTGATGCGTGACTGACTGAGTTCTTGAAGACGGCTATCGAGTGTTTCGACGCTGGCTTTGAGGACTAGCAATTCACCAGCAGACGCAGCATTTTGAGAGATTTCTTGCGCTGACTCCGTCGCTTGCTTTGCATACGCTTGTGCGGCATCAATTCGATTCGATAAAGCCTGCTGCCCGGCTCGGAAGTCCTCGTTGGTCACCAGGTGGTTGCCGGCTACCGTGCCCAGTCGCTCATCGACTTTGCCAAGCCGCGTCAACAACGCATCGAGCGACTCTTTGTCTGCAGTCGCAGCCAAGCTAGTGCGGAGTTGGGAGAGTTGATGATGCTCATAACACAGAATGCCTGCCAATAATGCAAGGCACAGACTGAGTATCGCTGTGGTTCGAGTAGGGCGTGGTAGGTTCATGGGCGTCCTCGCGCAAAAGCGAATACACCCTCTCAAACCAGTCTCTTAGGTGCATCAGGAAATAGGTTTTCCAGGACGCATGGTTTTTGAAGTGTCGAGTTGGCCGCTGGTAAATTGGGATCGTTATAAAAAAATGGCCACCCGAAGGTGGCCGTCAAACTATGAAGCAATGAGCTGCCTTGCAAGTGTCATTTCAACTGAATCACCATCTTGGTTCAGCGAGTCGAGACCAGAATCTGGCACATCTCCCGACGTGCTTTGAATCACGGCGATTTTCTTGGCCATCAACTGCAGGCAAGTAATCTGAGAGCTGCCGGCATAGCCAAAAAAACACCCTCACTGGCTGCTTTTGCCCAATCCGCCATCACCGTCGAAATGCCTGTTGCAAGGTGTTGGGTAAAGTCATATACCGTAGCCCCACTGCGCGGAGTAAAGTCTTAAAAACCCGTGATAATGATCTGCGGAGTCAGAATAAAGTGGGTAACCGTCCGGCCAGGTCATCTACCCAGCTCTGCAAAGCGAAGACATGGTGTGCATTTAAATTAAGTGGACACCAATTCTAGCCTTTCAAGCGGGTATTTCATGCAGCCAACACGCCGTTCCTATTCCAAATCCTTCAAAGCCCAGATCATTCAAGAGTGCGCCCAACCAGGCGCTTCGATTGCCAGCGTCGCGCTCGGCCATAGCCTCAACGCAAACCTCGTCCACAAATGGATTCGGCTGCAAACGCAGAAAATTCCGGCACACCCACCTGCATTTATTCCGTTAGCCATGCCGCTGGCGGGGGCGAACTCCCATCCAGCATCATCGAATATCTGCGTTGAAATACAGCACCCGCGCGCCATCATCAAAGTGGACTGGCCCACTGAAAGTGCTGCCGCCTGCGCGACTTTTCTTCGAGATATTCTGCGATGATTCACATCGACTCCATCTGGCTCGCCACCGAACCGATGGCCATGCGCGCAGGCACCGAAACGGCGCTAGCCAAGGTGATCGCGGTGTTCGGTGCGGCGCAGCCGCACTGCGCTTATCTGTTCGCCAACCGCCGCGCCAATCGCATGAAAGTGCTGGTGCATGACGGCTTCGGAATATGGCTGGCGGCGCGCCGGTTAAACCAAGGCAAGTTCCACTGGCCTGGCATCCGCCATGGTCCTGAGATGGAACTGGATGCCGAGCAACTTCAAACGTTGTTGCTGGGGCTGCCATGGCAACGCGCAGGTTCTGGAGGCTCGATCACACTGCTTTAACGGCAGCCATTAGCCTATCGGTCTATCGTCGCGAAACGCCCGCTCTGGCAAAGTCCGGCGTATGACTTCTTCGCCCAATCTCGACCAACTGTCTCCCAATCAACTGCGCGTCCTCGCAGCGCAGTTGCTCTCGCAAGTCGACACTATGGGCAAGAAAATCAACCGTGATCAAACAGTCATTGAGAAACAGACCCACGAGATCGCCCAGCTCAAGCGTTTGAAGTTTGCCAAGCGCAGCGAGCAGATGAATCCTGAACAGGCCAGCCTGCTAGATGACCTGATCGATACTGATATCGCGGCGATTGAGGCCGAGCTTCAGGCGTTGCAAATAGCACCAGAGGCGACCGAGGAAAAGCTAAGGCCCAAGCGCACGGCATTGCCGGCAGAATTTCCGCGAACGTTGATCCATCACGAACCGGACAACACTCACCGCCCATGCGGCTGCGCCCTGAAGCGCATCGGTGAGGACGTTAGCGAGAAGCTGGACTACACGCCCGGCGTGTTCACCGTCGAACGCCATGTCCGTGGCAAGTGGGTCTGCGATAACTGCGAAACGCTGATCCAGGCACCGGTTCCGCCGCAGGTCATTGATAAGGGCATCCCGACTTCGGGCCTGCTCGCACACGTCATGATCGCCAAGTTTGCTGACCATCTGCCGCTTTACCGTCAGGAATCGATCTTAGGTCGAGCGGGCTTGGCGATTCCACGTTCAACCTTGGCTCAATGGGTTGGCGTGACCGGAGTTCAGTTGCAGCCGCTGGTCGATGCGCTGCGCGAAGTAGTGCTTGGGCAACAAATCATCCACGCAGATGAAACACCGGTGCAGATGCTCATGCCGGGAACAAAGAAAACCCACCGCTCCTATGTGTGGTCCTACGCTACCAGCCAGTTCTCGGATGTGGCAGCGGTGGTTTATGACTTCAGCCCCAGTCGCGCCGGAGAGCATGCTCGCGACTTCCTTCAGGACTGGAATGGCAAGTTGGTCTGCGACGATTTTGGCGGCTACAAGGCCAGCTTTGAACTCGGCGTGACCGAGATCGGCTGCATGGCCCATGCACGGCGCAAGTTCTTTGAACTGCACGCTACGAATAAAAGCACGCTCGCCGAGCAAGCCCTGCGCTATATCCAGTTGTTGTACGAAATCGAAAGAGAAGTCAGAGACCTGGAGCCGGATTTACGGCGCCGAATACGGCAAGAAAAAGCCGTACCGGTGAAGGATAGGCTGCATGCCTGGATGAACGCGCAGCGTGATCTTGTGCCCGAAGGTTCGGCCATCAGCAGAGCGCTCGATTACAGCCTTAAACGCTGGGCAGCGCTGTCGCGCTACCTCGATGACGGGGCGGTTCCCATTGATAATAATTGGGCGGAGGTGCGACACGAAGTCGCTTAATGAAGTTGTTCCCCCTTGGTGGGAACCACCCGTGTCACCGGGTGAATCTAGAAGGCTGAATCAAGAGCGCCTTCGACAATGTTACGAGGCGCCGCAAGGTGCGGGGTACCAATCGTGAGAGGCGTACCCTTCTGGCAGCCATGGCCGGACAAGTGCTAGATAGTTGGTATGGTGAACACACGTGAATCTGCGCAACGATCGTTAAATTAAGCGAGCGGAAATGGCTTACACGCTCGAACCAAAATGGTAATGGAGGTGGGAACTGCGTCTTTCTACTACGCATTCGTGACCCACATGCCTCCCGGTCGATAGCAGGCACCTAACCCGACGCACTTCAGTAAGCGGAACGTGGAAATCCCGTATCGCTCCCGTCAGGGAAAGCCGTTTGTAAAAATTGCCCATGGCGGTGCGGGCGAAGGAACGAGGAAAAAGCGAACGCCGTCCTGTAATGGGTTGGATAGAGGTTGAAACATCACTTCACGCGAAAGCGGGCAGACGTCCTCATGGTCTCTCTTCACACGAGAGTAGGTAGAACCCTTTCAACGGAAGGAGAGCAAATGAACGCAGCAGCATTGGAGTGTGCACCTTCCGGCACGTCGTGGGACAGCATCGATTGGATCGCCGTACAACGTCGTGTCAGAGGGCTGCAAGCGCGTATTGTGAAGGCTGTACAAGATGGCAGACATAACAAGGTGAAAGCCCTGCAATGGCTGCTGACTCACTCGTTCAGTGGCAAGGCATTTGCTGTGAAACGGGTGTCTGAAAACAAAGGCAAAAATACCCCCGGCGTGGACAAGGTTACTTGGAATACGCCTAGGGCCAAGCTCGGCGCGATAGAGTCGTTGACGCGGCGAGGTTACTCGCCGCTCCCGCTTCGGAGAGTGCTTATTCCGAAGAAAAACGGCAAAACGAGACCTCTTGGAATTCCCGCGATGAAATGCCGGGCCATGCAGGCGCTTCATCTGCTGGCTCTGGAACCGATAGCGGAAACTACCGGCGACCCGAACTCTTATGGGTTCAGGCCGGAACGCTCAACTGCGGATGCCGTCGCACAGTGCTTTGGTGTGCTGTCACGAAAAGCAAACGCGGAATGGGTGTTAGAGGGCGACATTCAAGGCTGTTTCGACAATATCAGCCATGACTGGTTGATCGCCAACATTCCCATGGACAAGGCGATTTTGCAGAAATGGCTCCGGGCTGGTTATGTCTACCAAAAGCAGCTATTCCCCAGCCACGCCGGAACCCCGCAGGGAGGCATCATATCCCCGGGGTTGGCGAACATGACGCTGGATGGGTTGGAAGCGATGCTGGCGAAGAGATTTCCCAACGCGAAGTGGACAGCCCGAAAAATGCGCGTGGTGCGTTATGCAGATGATTTCATCATCACTGGTTGTTCGAAAGAATGGCTGGAGAATGAAGTCAGGCCCGCCGTGGTTGAATTTCTGGCAGAGCGTGGACTTGTCCTCTCTCCGGAAAAAACCAAGATAACGCACATAGGGGACGGGTTCGACTTCCTCGGATGGAACCTGCGCAAGTACAACGGCAAGCTCCTGATCAAGCCGTCCAAGGCGAACATCGGGGCTCTACTTGCCAAGCTGCGAGAGTTGATCAAGACCAACAAAACGATACGACAGGCTAACTTGATAGGTTTGCTCAACCCGGTTCTACGGGGCTGGGCGAACTATCACAGTCATGTCGTCGCCAAGAAGGTCTTCAACCAGGTGGACAGCGCAGTGTGGGAAATGCTCTGGCGATGGGCGGTACGTCGCCACCCTCGCAAGACACGCCGATGGGTGAAGGATCGGTATTTCAAAGTACAAGGGGCGCGCCGTTGGGTGTTCTCGTGTACTGAAAAATCCGCCGATGGTCGGAAGCGTCAGTACACGCTAGTAGACGCCTCAGACACACCGATTGTGCGACATATCAAGATTAAGGCTGCTGCCAACCCTCACGACCCTGCATGGGATGAGTACTTCGAGTCCCGCTGGGGCAAGAAGATGCTCACTTCCGTTAAAGGTCGAGCCAAGCTGTATCGGGTATGGGTGCAACAGGGCGGCAGGTGCTGCGCCTGCTTCAAGCCGGTGACCAAAGACACACCGTGGCACAGTCGCCATATTGTGAAGCTAGGTCATGGCGGGACGGACGCTGCGGCTAATCTTGAGATTTACCACCTGCGTTGCCCACGAGATGTGCAATTTGCCAATGTCGACGATGTATAACCGGGTGCCCAATGGCGCCTTAGCAGAGGCTTGAGCCGTGTGCTGGGAAACTCGCATGCACGGTTCTTAGGGGGTTGGACGCGGGCAACCGCGTCTGACTACCCGACAACCAGATCCGGCCATGGGCTCTTGGGCGCAAGAACTGGCTCTTCGCCGGGTCGCTACGCAGCGGAAAACGGGCTGCGGCGATCATGAGCTTGATCCAGTCAGCGCGGCTGAATGGCCATGATCCGTACGCCTATCTAAAGGATGTTCTCACGCGCCTGCCGACGCGGCGCGCGAGTGAGATTAACAAGCTGCTGCCGCACAGGTGGGCACCTGTTTAATCGCGCAGGGTGTTTTGTGCTTATGTCTTCCCTGGCATCTACATTTTGCGCCACACCAAAGCAGGAATTGCTCGGATGTAAATTAGTTCGCTGACCAACTCAATCAGCGTTTGAGTAATCACTGCTGCCGCAGCGAGCCCTCTGATTTCCTCGGGCAAGGCCAATGCCAATGGTAGAACTACCAATGAGTTTCGTGTCGAACTGCTGAAAGCGACAGATCTTGCCGTGCTAGCCGGTAACTTAAACGCCCGAGCCACCAGCGCACCCACCACGGGTGCCAAGAGCATGAAACCAATGTAGACGGGAATAACAGGCAGCAGCTTGTCCATGTCTCTGACCACCGTTGAAATCTGAGAGCCGATCACTACGACCAATACAGCCGCCATAGCTGGCACAGGCATCCAAGCCCATACATTGTTCCAGCCCTCAACGATGCGTGACCCCTTTGCCCCGGCAGCTGTTGCTACTGCCAAGACCAAGGGTAAAGCGATCAGCACTACGAAGGCCTCAACAAATGGGCCGACCGATATAACCACCGCCGAGTCATCACTCACCATGAAGGCTAGATAGAGGGGTAGTAGCACAAGCTGAAGCACGAGTAGTAATGGTGTTGCCGCCAGAGTCAGTTTGGAGTCGCCCTTACCGATATGGGTAAACACAACA
>NZ_LXJP01000081.1:0-24405 GCF_001728855.1 Pseudomonas sp. AP19
CCAATTTCGTGTGGGTGAAGTTACAGCGCAGCCGCGAGATCACCACAGCCATGTGGGTCGGCAAGATAGTTGACGACGATTGCACCGAGTTTGATGGTAACAGTCGAGGTACTGGCCCCTTGAGCCTGACTTCGCAGTAGGAGTGGATTGGTGGCTCTCTGCAACCGCGTCACGCCACCCAGAGAGCCCATCTGAAAACTCCCAGCACCATCTGTGTTCGATAAACACAGCGACTGTGTTACTGGTATGCCATCAACGGATGGCTTTCAGTAAGTCAATGGCCACTTCAATTGCTCTGTCAGGCCTTTCAATTATCGCGAGGATCCTTTCGATGGACGTCGTGAATAAGCCTGTTCCGATCAAGCTATTGTTCAACGACGATTCTTGTATCAGATTCGCCATGACCTTCTCCCAACCTTCACGCTCCGCGGAGTTAACTACCTTCTCGGCCAGCTTCCCAACAATGGAAGTGGCTTTGAAACCTTCATTGAACAGCGATTGGATACAGAGCAAAGTTGCCAGCTGCATCTCAGGAGTTAGCTGACAATCAGCGCCTTCCGTTTGGGTATTCATATCCGCCGGTCCTTATGTTGTCTTAAAATTTGTGCCCACTTCTCAGTCTCGGAACTCGGACTGTCCGCTTTAGACAGAACCAGTGTTCAGGGATGGGCCCATTCTGCCGAAGGTTCTCCGCCTGGCAACTCAAAACCCCACAACGGAATTTTCACCAGCTAAACCTGGCAGCTGGTGACACATCTAGAGCAGGACGACACTCGAAACCATCAAACCCACTGGCCCGCCGGGCTTATTCATCTCATGCCACTGGAGAACACGGTGGACATCAAAAACACCTGCAGGGGCCTGGATCAGTTGGCGAACTCAACCGTACTGGCCAAATCGGATCGGGAAGCGGCCGGCTCCACTTCTAACGCGATCCTGAGCCTTCGCAACATGCTGGATCTCCCAGCAACCGCAAAGGTGTTTGAGATCGTCGCCAAGGTCCACCAACTGATGCAGCAGATCCCAAGCGCCAGCTAAGACCGACCTACTGCTGGACGGTGAATGCTTTAGCTGTGCCGCCCACCGAGAACCCAACATCGCAGTCACCTTTTGGGGCTGGCATCCTTTGGATGTCGACCAACGCAAGGCCATTGGCCCCACTCTTGTAAGCCTTGATCTTCAAACCCGTTAGGATGTAGTTCTCATCTGGTCCGAAGTCGCTTGCGTCGCTACCACAAGCGGCCGCCATGACTGAACGAACCCCAATGGCGCGCTCTGGAACGGCCTTGTAAACCTGAACCGATCGGATAGCGATGCTTTGTTGGGCCATCGCGGAATCGTATGCAGAGGACTCATCGCCTCCCTGGCTGGCGGCGCATCCCGCAATGATTGTTGCCCCAAATGCGGAAGCGAGAGTGAAGCCGAATCTGCGTACGGCAGGAGACGAAAAGCGGAGATGGTGCATAGTCATTCATCCATAAAAGAGGCTGGCCAGTTTAACCGCAAGGGGGTTCTGGCACACACAGACACACGTGATGATAAGCACATCTAATCACTCACGGAGTTACCCAATATGAACCCTACACTGCTCAGCAACGAGCCAGGTCTACCAGTCTTCGTCAAGTTCGAGGTTCAGCGTTGCATTCGTGTCATGTTCGGCGTCGAATCTCAGTACCTGCCCATCGACCCACGACAAGTGGAAGGCGTACTGGAGCCTGTCCGCAACGAAACCACCCTGGACGAACATCCAAACCTGTCCTTGATCCTTTCTCAGCAGCCAGGCGGCGTCCAGATGGCCATGATCGATCACTGTGATGGTGACGTGTATTTGGCTGCTGATGCTGGCCAAGACCCACACTCCGAGGTGAGCATGGCACGCTTTGCAGGTGAAGCCTGGCGTGTGGTCGGATACGAGGATGGGTTTCCAAACGAGCCCTACCAGCTCATGACTTCGGAAAGCATGCTGGCGGCTCAGTCCGTCTGCAACGGACTCCAGGCCTTACTGAAGCCTGTGCGCGTGGCGCTGGGGATGGACGGTGGATCTCAGTCGTTTATCTTCACTGATCGCGCGGCCGAGGTGCTGGTCATGGACAGTGCCTATGCAATCCAGAACAAGGAAAGTGGCACTCTAGTGATCAATAGCCCGTACCTTGGCCATGAAAACGAATACGCCGGCGAGGTCTACCGCGGTAACCTGGCTCCTGAGGCTGTCAGTCATTTTTGGGGGCAGGTCAAAGCGTTTGAAGAGCCGAGCACTGAAGTGCTGGCTATCGGTCAATGACGCCTCGCCTTCCACAACCCTGCGCTGGTTGAGTTTAACTCTCCAGCGTTTGCTGGCTCCCCGGGTTGTAGCGTTTCAACGCTAACCCGCTTGGGCGGCGCCTCCCCTCGGTAGAGACCATGCTCTACCTGCCATAAATAATTCTGCCACTCCTCATGCTTACCGTCTTCGTGAGGGATGTTATGGCCATGAATTTTCAAGTCCCGCCTGAGCTTGTCTCGACTAGCCGCATCCATCGCATAGTTGAGGATTTCGTATCCATCCTGCAGCTTTTCAGCAACCTTGCCTTCCAGCATCTTGCTCAATTCAGCCTTGTTCATAGCAGGCCTCGCAATAACGGTAGGCAGGGGATGCTGCCCGAGGTGTTTGCCTCAAGAAGCGTAGATCGGTCTGGCCCCACGTCAACCCAGCCACCTATGGATCAATTAGGCCATGGATTGGGCAGCACCTGCACTTCGGTGGCAAGGCATAGGGATGATGCCCGTAGGGCTTCTGGCACGGGGAAAAGCCCTACAAGATTGCTCTCATCGTATATCCACCAGGAGCAATAACATGACCATCCAATCCTTGACCCAGACCCCGAACCCTCTGAATGTTGCCGGCGTCGTCGTCAGCACCGCACCGCTCTTCAAGCAGTTCTGCTGTGCCGTCTGTGAAGATACTGGCCTGGTAGCCACCGAGCACCAGAACGAAGCAGGTGAGTACCTCAACGGCCGATGCTGGAAAAGCTGTGAAGCTGGCAATTCAGTAGTGTGGAGTTCTGACCAAGAACAGTGGGTCAAGCCCTCCGAACAGGTTCGATTCACGCTGCGCAAGAATGAAGGCAGCACCAAGAAGCCCTGGATCGTCGAAGACACCCATGCGGACCCTGCTGAAGATGCTCGGATCTATCATTTTGCCAGCAAGCTCAAGGCTGAACGCTTCAAGGCGGACATGGAGGCCGAATACGGATCCAAGACATTGGCCGACTAATCGTTTGTAATGCGGGCTTTACCCTCTGCCTACGGAAAAGCTGTCACAGGCAGCAATATGAAAGGGGAACAGAAGATGGTTCAAGAAGATCGTTCTGCCTTGCTGAATGCCTTATCTGACGAGGTCAAAGTACCGTGGGAGCACAACTGCGCCGGTGAAATATTTGTGGCAGGTGAGTCAGAGAATGAAACCCTGCGAATCGGCCACTTCCAGGGCGACGCGGCCCTAGCCGCATACGTGGTTGCAATGCATAACGTGACACTTGCAGCCAGAGTTGACCCTGGGGTATGAGCATGACCAGCAATAACGCTATTAGCGTCTGCTTTGAAGACCTGAAGCTGGAAGACATTGTGATCATTTGCGATCGTGGGCACGGCGCCCATGGTTCACGAGGCAAAGTTTACTGGCTTGATCCCGATTCCAGGATGGTTTCAGTAACTACAAATGGTATGGCAGACACGTGGGAAGGCTTAGCTGATGGGCTTCAGAAAGTCATAACCTGAACCTGACCGGATACGAAGAACCAGCCTACAGATATCGGAGCTCATGACCATGACTGCAGTAAAACTTTCTCCCGGCGAAGAAGCGCTGATCGCCTCCATCATCGAGCACATCTACCCCGACCCCCAAGCAGGAACAGTGCTACCGGTTGAGCCCGGGGACAAACGAGCAGCCCGAGGACTTGAGCGTAAAGGTCTCGTGGTGCTGGATGTCGACACTCAAGGCCGCGATCAGATGACGTTTACGACTCTTGGTCAGGCCTCTTACGAGCAGATCAATTCCACTGCGCGGGAGGGAAACGGTAATATAAGCAAGTCGAAACTTGTTCGCCCAGGTGGGCTGAATACTAAGCTGATCGGTACGATCAAGGCCGCGGTGAGAACTGCAGAGGTTACTACCACCTGTGATTGGCTGGTTAGCGAAGGCTACGCATCAGATCTGAGCCATGCTCGAGAGCTGATCCAGTCGGCATGCTCAGGAAGCTAGAATGCTGCGCCTGAGCCTGAATTCGATGCCTCACTCTGCTGGTTCCCTACAAAATTGCACCTATATGACTAAGGACGACCAGTGTCATTGAAGCGTATTTCCAACGAGCTCGAGCGGCTCTGCACCGTGAAGGATCTTTTCGTATACGAGGTGCCGGTGGGCCATCTTCGTGAGGTCTATCCAGTCATCACCGAATACACGCGGACGTCCACAGAATCGCGACACATGGGCGACTACGAGTTCTATAGGGCAAGGGCAGTACACCCGGAGGCCAATGGGTCCTCGTTTCACATCTGGCACAACCAGGTGTCGGTAGTGATATGTCATCAAAGCAAATGCGTGAAGTTCGGGCCTACTGGTCAATTGCTCATGCACAAGCAAGGTATCGGCCTGGGGCCAGCACTCATGGCCAACGTGATTGAGTGGCTCACCAAGCAGGATGTTGCAGCCTACACAATCAACCCCGGCTCTCTCTCAGAGGTAGACGCAAGAACCGATACAGCACGCGAACAACGCAATCGATTCTACATAGCTTTCGGCTTCGCCCTTTCCAACTACGACCAGAGCAGGACCGGTATAGACGTTATTGGCGGGACCTTCACCGCGGAATGCGTTGGAGACCTTTTCGTACCTGAACGCTACCAAAACCGTCTGAAAACTTGGTTCGGATTTGAGTCGGAACTACGCCATGAGCGTGAGTACGGGGTGAATTGCCTGGCAGAGCTCAAACTCTTAGACCGATGGACCCGTAGCGCCAGTTGCTTGGGCCGGTGGATCTTGAAACAGCTGGGCTGGCCTGCTCTCTTTCAGACTCGCCACATGCACAAGCTGAAGAGATGGGAACCTCAGCCTCCCAAGACCAGGGATAAGTAAAAACCCAACAAGTAGCCGAGCGATCGCCACAAGCGAAAAGGTCAGACGGACAATTCACCAGGGTGATTGTCCGTCTTTCATTTCTACAATACAGCCCGGCCGGCCTTTGAAATTTGGCGCATGTTTATGAGTTGCATCGGCACGGCATGATCCGCACCCTTTGCGGTATCAAGAACTGCCCAGGTGCAAGACCCGCATGAAAAGCTTTTCCATCAGTAACCTCATCCTCTGCACGCTCATCGCCGGCAGTATCTCGGTCATCGTCACCTCACCGGTCAGCGCCAGCCAGGCTGCCCGTGACCGCGGCCCCTCGCCAACCCCGGCAGCATTCGCTGCATGTGTTAACCACAAACTCGGTGATCGAGTAATCGTGAAGACCGCAGCCGGAAAGTCGCTGAACGGCACTTGCCGCAAGTACAAGGACAAGCTGGCCGCCCGCACCCACATCCGTCACAAGAAGGACAAGAGCTGGTGGAAGTCCCTTACTTCCTGGATCTGACCGGCACACCAGCATGGAGTTGGGTAGGAACAGACCATTTCTGGTCTGCTCCCCCCTAAAAACCGTACGTGCGCCTTTCAGCGCATACGGCTCAAGTCTTTACTAAGCCCCCGTAAATGGGAACCGGTTTGTACACTGTTAGTCCACGAGCGTGAAGCTGCTGGTGGCAAATGGGATGCAATAGTACCCGGTTGTCCAGCGAGTCACCACCGCCTTGTGAGCGATAAATGATGTGGTGGTCATGCCACCCAGTCTCCCTAGATATTGGGCTTTTGCATAGTACGCACAGTCCCTTTTGGGATTGAAATAGATGAAGAACCTGTTTGCGGTACTTCAACTTCCCGAGCATCCGGGCCATCCGCAATGCCTCTCCCATTTCTTCCATCGAGGGATCAAACGGATTGAAATCCCCGCTGATCTTTCTGTGCCTCTCAATCGGCGTGGCCTCTAGGGCGTATAACCGAATTGCCTCTTTGCCTCCTGACTCCGTTATGACCGTGGTGGCAAACACCCAGTTTCGACTTTCATGGGTTTGGAAATACTTCTCCCTTACCCAATCGAGACTTTTGTTCGGATGTCGCCTTTTCGCCCAACGCCAAAGCGCCTGGAATATTTGGTGATCCATGCGGCTGTACGCCTTCTTGGCAACCACAGGCTGGTGATACAGAGCCCAGCCTCGCAGTATCGGGTTAAGCAGGCGGATCAACTCCTCCTGTTTCACCGCTTTGTTGGTGCTGATGACCTCTTTTACCTTCCGATAGAACGCTTTCACGTTCTTTTTGGCAGGTTTGATCAGGAGTTTTCCGCCGTATTTGCGGAAATTCCAACCAAGGAAGTCGAAGCCTTCATCTATGTGGACGACGTGGGTTTTCTCAAGCGACAGCTGCAATCCTCGCACGGCGAGAAACTGCTCAACCCAAGGTTTGATCTCATTTTCGAGCATCTCTTTCGAGCTACCGGTAATCACAAAATCATCCGCATATCGCACCACGTTAATTTTCAGCTTCTTCGCCTTCGTCACGCCCAGATGTTGCTTGAGCTGTGATTCCAGTCCATCCAGCACCAAATTTGCCAAGGTGGGCGAGATAATCCCGCCCTGTGGTGTACCGGCATTCGTTGCCTGTAGCTGGCCTTTGTGAATCACTCCAGCTTTCAACCATTTTCGGAGGATTTCTTTGTCCGTTGGGACATTTTCGATCAGCCAGTCATGGTTGATGTGGTCAAAGCAGCCTTTGATGTCCGCTTCCAATACCCATTGGGCCGAAGCCTTCTTGGATAGACAAACGAACAACTGTCCCATCGCATCCGCCGTGGAGCGTTCGATCCGAAAACCGTAGCTGTTTGGATCGCCGGTGGTCTCAGCGATAGGTGCCAGGGCTAGCAGGTATAGCGCCTGCATGGCTCTGTCAGTCATGGTTGGAATGCCCAGAGGGCGTTCTTTTCCATTCGACTTCGGGATAAACACACGCCGTAGTGGCCGTGGCTTATACCCGTGGCGCTTCAACCCATTTGCTGCTTTCCATTTGGCAGCGGGTGTATCCCAGAGCACGCGGTCGACTCCCGCCGTGCGCTTGCCCTGGTTTTCAGTGACTCGCCGTATGGCCAAGTATCTGGCCGAACGAGAGCGGGTTAACATCCGTTGCAGGGCTTTCACCCGGCGCCAGTTGCCTTCCCGACAAGCCTTCGCAATCCGTATCTGCATCGCCCGTACGTTCTGCTGCACACGACACCAATCGATGTCATGCCAATGCTGCGGAACGCCGGAAGGCGCAGACCCGGCCAGTTGGCTAGGTACTAACATGCTGCCTTCCTCTCAAGTTTCCCGAGCAGAAGACGTACGCATCCCCTGACGGGAATGGACGCTCCCGTCAGGAGTGGATGAATAAGAAGCCCATTACTGCCGGACTTCGAAGATGATTGAGACAGGTTTACTCAGCGTTCATGCGATAAAAGACCACGCAGAAGTCTGCCCGGTTTCCCGTGGGGTAATGTTCCAACCCCTATCCGCGCCATTACAGCTCGGCGTTCGCTTTTTCTGCGATCCCATACCCGCACAGCCAACAGATCCCCTTGCGGTTCACCTGCCCGAAGGCGGCCATACGGGCTTACCACGTTCCCTATCTGTCACAAGATTGGTTTAGGGTCTGCCTTTTCACCGGAGGCCTTGTAGCGACGTATTCCCACATCCCACAGGAATAACTGGCCCCATACCTTTTGGTCCATGCCTGACAGCAGTTTTGGCATGTTTATCATTACGGCGTTTATCAGCAGTTCACTTACGTTACCCATGCCAACCAGCCTAGCGTCTCGGCCCGGTACTGCTCCGAGCGTCTGTACTTTGCCTCACGGCAAAAGCACACCCTGATGGGGACTACATTGTCGGAAAAGCTTCACACCCCACCGTTACCAGTGACGCATGTTTTCCTAGGCTATCGTTGGTCGCACAACGAGTCCGCTGCTATCTCAAAATAAGATAGTTGGACCATGACAGACAGAGTTTTCGCTCGTGTCTCCGGTTTGATGTGAGCAGTGGACTGCAAAGCAGCACGCTCAAAGAGTGTTTCCTCCTGTTTTAAGGCAGGAGGAATCCCTGCGGGGATTCTTCCCGCATGGGTAGGTCGTGAGACCTATGTGGATGCACTACCTGATTAGGAACATGGCAGAAATGATGACGATGGTTGACGCAAGCATCATCAAGCCGAAGTTCCAGGTCATTCTGTTCAGGGTATCTGAAATGAATTTCCGCATTTCTACCTGAAATGCAGATACATCTGCTTTTTGAGCCAGACGTTTATCCATAACGACCTCATCAGTAGTGAAGTGGGCACTCCCAGTCCGAAATTCGGACCATAGCCGCGCTTCTGAGTGCTAAGCGGCTTTGGGGTTCGCTATTGTCGCCGCAGCGACAACGAGTCCTTCTAAGCAGTGGGACCCCTGGGCTGTTTTTGTTTCCCGGATTGGCTACCGGGCTATCGGTTTTCTTGGGGAAAACCATTGACGGTGACGTCTCACCGCCAACCTGGAGACACGCTACGCGTGTCGCACAGGTATGGTTGATAATATTCGCGTTCAGTACCGCGAATAGGGAAGGAAGTGTCCGCGACTAAGGCAGCTGGTTGCTTTCGGTCAAGATCGATTCGAGTTCGAACCGCTTAGCCATCCGTGAATTGATTCGAACAACTCTCTCAAGAGCCATCTTGTGGGCAGAAGATTGACCGCAAAAAGCTACTGTATGTGCCCGTGTTTCTCGCACCAGGAGCTCATTCGCCAACGCATCCTCACAGCCGAGCCAACAGAGGGTTCGGTGCCACCAGTTGAGCCGATGAGCATAGGTGAATGCTCGCTGATACTCCTCGATAGCGTGATGCACTTGGTGACCTATAACGCCATCAGGATCAAAGGGGTCCGCCTTCTGTTTGTTTGTCCCGCGCTCATCATTGTGGGGGCCAGATGACTCAACCAAAACCTCACAGCCACTCAGATCGTTCGCCAATTCATGTTGAATGAAAGTGCGTAGCCGAGAAGCAATGTCGGCGTCGTACTCTGTCTTAGTGGCGCTGGACAAATCCAAACGGATTTTTATCATCGAGAAAATTCCTGTGAAACTGACACGACCGTTTAAGCCATGCGCCGGTGTTTCGGCTGGGGATTAAGCCACGGCTTTGTTTAGCATCCGCAGATAAAAATTGTACATTTCAATAAATTCTTCTTCGAAGCAGTCAGCACGAGTATCCGGCACATAGGAAACATCGATGTTCACAGATGGGTGGATACGAGCCCGATCACGATAGGTTGAAATCGAAAATTCACCTAGAGAGTCAAAATACCGGCCGTCAACCTCGACGACTGCGTGTGCCCAGGCTCCTAACCCCTTCTTCACAGCAGTGACCATTTTTGTGGGAATTCCTCGATCAATCAGGAAATCGTACAGTGCGGCCGCAAAAACTGAGCAGGTATCTACTTGTGCGTCTTTGCGAGTACGCCCGAGCTTCGACTTGAGGATTACTGCACTTATATCCAACATGGTTCTCTCAGGAAAAGTCAGTTCGGCTGGTCAAAGGGCTGGTTGGCTGCAGAGGGACCGGAAAAAGGGCCATGTGCTATGTTGTGACTCTCGAGCCAGGCTTTGATTTTGCCTAGGCTGGCGGTGGTACCGCTCGCAACCGAGAAGACGAAACCAGTCTGAAGCAAGACCAGCACGCTCCGATCATCAAACGCAAAGACCATGAATTCAGCAGAATCTTCGTGATGAATTATCTTGGCTGTACTGGCCGCCTCAGGCACAAGCCAGTCGAACCCCCGACCTGCCTCTGGGTTCACTGAGTTGGTCAGCTTTATTGCCCGGCGATCTTCCCCAGGTACAGAAGGCCGTCCAGACGCAAGCATTGCAGCGTCGAACTGAGCTAGCCGTTCGAATAGTGACTGTGGCACTGGATAGTCCTCATGGTGCTTCCTTGGATCTCCTTAGAATAACGCCTAGACACCGGCCGCCCATAGCCCTCGAGATCACGCGGGCTGGCGGACCTCTTCCCTCTCCCATCTGAGGATACTGATCGCCTTGAACTGGCTTATGCCGAGAGACCCACGCTCATTCCGGCTCTTCGAACCTGGCCTGGTCAGTAAAGCCTCGACGTCAGGCCGCTTGGCTTCGAATATCTGGAAGGCGTTGTAGTCGCCATCAAGCAGAACCAGCATCACAGTGTCGAAAGGCTGCTTCAGGTCGATCGATCCGAGCCTACCGCCACGCATGCGCGGATTCGGAAAGTAGCGCCCCTTGATCTGAATTTTGAGCTCTACTCCATCCCTTGTCTCAATGGCGTCAAAGCCAGCAGTTCTGGCTTGCTCCAGAACTAAACCGAGGATTCGAGATGCCTCGTACTCGGCAACTTCGCCGGTGACGCCCAAGGGTTTCCCCGTCAGGTGGTAATAGCGCCTTGCTAGGGTCTTGGCTTCGCGGAGGATCTCGTAGACGTCGTCAGGTACTTCCATGCTCATCCCTTAAGGGTTCAATTTATAAACGAGATAGCCAGCGGACAACATTATCGTAGATCGAGTTGGCTTTCTCCATTTCGTGCTGAGCCAACTCGCTTAGAAACGGACCCGATTCTACGAAAAGCCTCCGAAGCTCACCCTGCAGTATTGATGAGCTGACCCTACAACTCGCAAGCAGAGCCGCTTCGTTGCTTGTGATTGCACATTCGAGCTGGATTTGGTCAACACACTCTGATGCAACGATCTTGCCCTCTTCTTCGAGTTCCGCGCGCCGCGCTTGAACCGCAATGATTTGCTCCTTCAAATTAGCGATGCGCTCATCTGTATCCTCTATTTTTTGAGCAATTCCCGCAGCGATTGTGTTGGTGGGGAGGAGAGTCTTGAGCCAGTGTTCCATTAGAGTGATTCCTATAGCGCTTTATCGACGATTCAAGACTTCATACCGAGCCTTATCAAAAGCAATCTTCGCCTTGTCAGTAGCGTGCCACCACCGGTATTTCAGTGTCGCCGGCCACCTCCGAGGACTGAGTACGTACCACAGGCAGGGCTACCACAGCGGCATCCTTTTTCAGGGCCTGACTATGGGATGCACCCACGCTGAATGTCTGTAAAGCTACCCATACGCTAATTCGATTGGCAGGTGATACAGCAATTGGGATGACGAGCATGACTACTTCTACAAGACCCTTTACAGCGCCCGATGAAAATAGCCCTCTTGCCATCGCTGGAATCAACAGGATGGTGGATGAGTTGGCCAATCATCCAAAGGACGTGTGGACCTTTTTCAACCAAGCTAAAGGTGCAATCAACCTTGCTAAGGAATTGGGTCTGTTAAACGCGGCGATGTCCGTTGAACTGACGCAAATGGCGACGGAAGTCCGCCTTTCAATTTCTGTAGAGCCAGAGCCTGTAAGCTCTGAGAACATCCAGCAGCTAAATGAAATGCTTGCGCAAATCAAAACCGACTCGGCGAACGCCTGGGCCCGATTCAGAGCTTTTGAGGCGATACTCGAGGGTCACCTGGATTTTTACTTGATCAGCTCCGAAAGCGCTGAGAAATATCTTACCGCTGGCACCAAAGCTCGCGACGCATCCATCATAGAGAGTCCAATGCCGGAAACGAAAAATGCCTAGGGCTGGGGAGCAACTATCGGTTTGGAGTAGCCAAGACGGCATTTGCCGTGCATTATACGGCATATGCCGCATTAATTTGGAGAAAGCCATGCTAGCCGAAATGATGCGTGAACCGGCCTACGGTGCATACCGCTCCCGGTTACACGCCCTACTGCAAATCCCTACAGACGCCTCCGACATGGAAATCCACATCCTTATCCAAGGTGGATTCGCGGCCAAAAGGCTGATGAACCTCTTTGAACAAGGTGACGTGACGACATTTGAGCGAGATCTGATTATCCCACTCAAAACGCTGAAAACACGGATTGCTAAAGACCAACGGCTCACTGTGGATGAGAGCGATCGGCTATTCCGGGCTGCCCACATCACAGCCATGGCCGATGCTGTCTTTGGAAATCCCGAAAAGGCCAAGCGCTGGTTGTCGAAGCCCAAAGAACGGTTTTCAGACCTCAGCCCAATGGCCATGCTATCGACCGTCCAGGGAACGCGCCAAGTCGAAGAGATGCTTATTCAAATGGCAGAAGGGTTTGCCTTTTGATCTTCTGGCGCATCAGCAGCTATGCAGATCTGACCGGGCGCGGGGGCGTTATTGCCGGTGGCCGCTGGCACACCGCCGGGCGACCGGTGGTTTACCTCGCTGGTACCCCTGCAGGAGCGATGCTGGAGATCCTCGTGCACCTTGAGATCGATCAGGAAGACCTACCTGAGACATTTCAATTGCTGAAGGTTGAGGTACCCGACGATGTCAGCATCGCCCCCAAGATGAAATCCCACTGGGAGGCTGACGTTCATCTCACACGGAGGTTGGGTGATACGTTTCTTGTGCAATGCCCTGCTCTACTGCTGCCAGTGCCTAGTGCGATAATGCCTCATACCCTCAACTACCTGTTCAACCCACTGCACCCTGGCGCGGCCAAAGCAGTTATCAATGCCGAACCCTTCAACCTAGACCATCGTTTGACCAAAAAACGCTAGTTCATAGTCAGACCTTAGAATTGACTCGGAGCGTCGGGCCGGCCTCAGGTCAAAGGGTAGCTATAAAACAGGAGCAGCAACGATTGACCCAGACTTGCTTATAAACGTAAGCAGATATAACCATATGCGCGTCTGGAAAAGAGTGACTTGGGGGGTTCTGGCACCCCTCGGTCACACTGAAACTGTGTTCATTCCGAAATTGAACACAGTGAACTATCATGGTCATCTCCAACACAAATCTGATTGACGTAAAACAGGTTAGTCTCTTTGACGAGATCAAACTTCAATCTCCACGGACCAAAGTTGCGGTTGTCAGCTATGAACAGAAAGTTCGCAGTGCTATCCACGCCATCAAGCAGCAAGTGATTGACGGCTCTCACTTGTCTGTCGCCTGGTCTGGCGGAAAAGACAGTAGTGTAACTCTTAATTTAGCATTCAGCGCCCTAGCTGAACTTAAGGCAGAGGGTTTAAGCATTCCAACCCTGCATGTTGTTCATTCCAATACCCTCGTCGCAGTCGATATGGACGTATGTATGGACAATGCCTGGAGAGCCGAATGCACAAGGCCTATGAAGTTACCCATACATGTCCGTATGGACATGATACCCACATGGACAGATGTGCCATCGGTGTCCATATCATGTCGCGAGTTGCGAGCGGGGTGCTGCCTTCAATTGATCACAAGACTTAACGCAGCCTTCATCCAGGTTGGAACTCGGGACGCCAGCAGCATTTTAAGTTCGATCTTGTTGAGCGAGTTTTTCAATATATATATCAATCTCCAAAGACCAACCATCTTTTCCGAGAGGTGGTGAGGAACCTTAGCTGTAAGCGCTAGAGTTTTAAAAATATTAAATCGAAAACTAGGAGAGTCCCTAGAAAACCCGTGGCGATTAAGTTGTCATGCAACAGATGCATGCCGCATTGTTTAAACACATTCGAAATGTAAGTGTTTTTTCTACGGTAATAATTCTGCAGGGCCACAACCTAGGTGTTCGGCAATCTGGTACAGCTTTTCGACCGTAATATTGACTTCACCCCGTTCAATTCGGCCCATGTAGCTTCGGTCAACTTGGCAAATCAAAGCGAAGACATCCTGCGATAGACCTTTTGCTTTTCTCGCTTGCCTGATCTTTTTCCCCAATTCTTTCGCCAGATTCCCCATAGCCGCCTCGACACACATGAGGAACGACTATCGAGCGTTTGCGGACGAATCGGCCACGGACTATAATCCGCATTTTTTGTTTGAAGATCATAAAGGTGCCTGCATGAAACAAGATTTGTTCGAATTCGACAGGCAGCTCCATTCTTTGCTTTGCGAGCATTTTTCCAGGGAATTCACGACCCGTCAGTTGAGAGATGCGTATGCGGCACTCCTTCCTCCCTCAAGTTTTCAGCTCGCGGATGTGCGCGTTTATGTTTATGAACAGATCCGCAGGTTACTTCGCGTTGGCTGGGCGGAGATGGCAGAGCAGCGTCAGAAGCGGGGACAGGTGTTTCGTATGCTGGAGATGCCCCAACGTCTGCTGCTCGTACTGGTAGATGGAAGCTTCTCCATGCGCGTCGATCCTCTGGAAGCTCCAACAGATGAGGGAAGAGAAACACCACGCTCTCTACCTAGCTCAAAGGAAGGGCAAGACGACCAGGCCCGCCTTCAAGTGATGCTTAAGGAGACCCGGCTTGATCTGCTCTCATCCTTGGGCGAGACCGAGCGGTACAAGCAGTTGTTTGAGGAAATTCCTCATCTGAAGGGGAGTTTTGAAGGGGTATATCTGGAAGCCCGCGATAGGAGCTCAAAGCTCCTAGGTCACGTTCGTGCAATCGAGAATACGCTTAAGGCGATTTCTGCCGCATGAACTCTACTCTCAGGCTATGGCAACACGACTGCATTACGTTGGCTCTGCAGCATTACACCCAGCAACCTCATTTTTTTTGCCAAGCAACGCCCGGTGCCGGCAAGACGAAAATGGCAGCGGAGTTGGCCAGGCAATTGCTGCAGCAAGACAAGATAGATCTGATCCTCTGCTTTGCTCCGTCACGGCAGACAATGGATGGATTTCAGAGAACATTCTCCGCTGTTCTGGGTAAGCGCCTGGATGGATTGATAGGTGCCGTAGGTGCTGTCTGCACGTATCAAGGAATGGAATATCGAGGCGCAGCATTCTGGAAACTATTTGACGACTATAGGGTGTTCGCCGTTTTCGATGAAATCCATCATTGCGCTGGCCATGACTTGCTGTTGAGCAACGCGTGGGGTCAGCAGATTATTCAAAGGATCCAAGATCGCGCCACCTTCACTCTTGCGCTTTCGGGGACTCCCTGGAGGTCTGACCACAAAGCAATAGCGCTTGCTCGATATTCTCAGCCAGACGGTGTATTGATCTGTGATTACCGATACGGCTTGCAGGAGGCAATCGCTGACGGCGTATGTCGGTCGCCACGCATCGTCGTATTGGATAACAACATGGTGAGGTTAACTGAAACTCAATCTACAGAAGGCACCGTCACGACGTATCCGAGTATTGCCAGGTTACTTTCAGAGTCACCCGTATCATATGAAGATTTGCTGTTTCATGACGATATCCTGCGGCAGATTCTGTTGTTAGGGTGTACAAAACTGCGCGAAATCCGTGAGCGACATCCGGAAGCTGGGGGGCTCGTGGTTGCGACAAACATTGAGCACGCTCACCGCATAGCTTTCCTTATGCGTACCCAGGGGGAGGTTTGTCAGGTCGTGACCAATAAGACGCCAAACGCTCAGCAGGTTATCAATGATTTTCGAAATGGTGGCTGCACCTGGATTATTGCGGTTGGGATGATCAGCGAGGGGACGGACATACCCAGGCTGCAGGTTTGTTGTCATCTAAGTCGTATACGTACCGAACTGCACTATCGCCAGGTGTTGGGCAGAATCCTAAGGCGCTCAAGTAATGCGGATGAAAAAGCTTGGCTATATGTGCTCGCGGAACCAGCGCTCCAGCAGTACTCGGAGCGTTTGGCCGATGATTTGCCCGAAGATCATGCCGTATTGAGTGTCGTACGAGCTTCGCAGTTTGAGTGCGACGACCAGACTAACGACGATCCAGAAGATCCTATCGGCATTGAAATCGCCATCTTAGGTGGCTCAATGGGCGGGTCCTTTTCCCGAATGGGTAGCGATCACGCAATTTCGATTCACGGCTCGTCTGAACCCGCATTGTATGAACTCAATTTTTCTCAGCACTACCGAACTCAGCTTCTGAGCGTGTATTGAGAGCATGAGCTCATTAGCGTGGCTGTGGTTGGAAAGGTTCAGTTTCGGCTTCACAGTTCACCGACCCAGCGGACACAAAATGCCGGCTCCCCAAAGTTAAATTTGGTAGTGACTGCCCTGCGTTGGTGTCAATGTGTGTAATTGCATGGATTTGACCACCCATTTGCATTGGACCTGACCAGTCAATTGCATCCAAGCTGACCAACCGTTTGCATTGACTTGACCAGAACAAGCCGTAGTGACGACCGGCAAAGAACGGCCGATTCTGTTGAAAAAGTAGATCTCCTGCTTGGCCTGCGGCAAAATCAGGTCATCGGCCAGCGGGAGGATTCGCAGCATGATGGGACAATTGTCGAGCGGACAAGAGAGGCTGTTTTACTCGTTCAACATTGAAGATCACATCCCAGCCAATCACCTCCTGCGCAGCATTGATCGATGCCTTGATCTCAGCGATCTGCGCCATTATCTCGCCGATTTTTATAGCCCAATCGGGCGCCCATCGATTGATCCCGAACTGATGATTCGCCTGTTGGTGGTGGGCTACTGCTACGGCATTCGCTCCGAACGTCGGTTGTGCGAAGAGGCTCATTTGAACTTGGCGTATCGCTGGTTCTGCCGCTTAAGCCTCGAAGACGAAGTCCCCAATCACTCTACGTTTTCCAAGAATCGGCACGGTCGCTTTCGTGACAGCTCGCTGTTTCGCTGGCTGTTCAACGAGGTGCTGCGTCGCTGCATGGACGCAGGTCTGGTCAAGGGCGAAGGGTTTGCGGTCGACGCCAGCGTCATCAAAGCAGATGCCAGTCGGCAACGTGGCGTACCTGGCGATGATGAAATCAACTGGCGCGATCCGTCGCTGAGTACTCGCGCCGTGCGTGAGTACCTTGAAGCGCTGGATGAAGAAGCGTTACGCGAAGCACTGCCTAAGCGCCTGTCATTGACTGATCCACTTTCTCGTTGGACCGCAGCGCCAGGAGGCCCGGCGTTTTTCGCCTACTCGACGAACTATCTGATTGATGTCGAGCATGGCGTGATCATGGATGTGGAGCCGACCCCAGCGCATCGAACCGCCGAGGTCGAGAGCACCAAGACCATGATCGAGCGGGTCGAAGAACAGTTCGACATCAAGCCGGATCGGCTCATCGGCGATACCGCTTACGGAACCGCACCGATGCTGGCCTGGATGGTGAACGAAAAAGACATCGAGCCGCATGTGCCGGTTTGGGACAAAACCGAGCGTAAGAACGAGAGCCTCTCGATCAGTGATTTTCAATGGAGTGAAGAAGCGCAGGAATATCGTTGTCCCACGGGGCACGCCCTGCGCAGCGAGTGGCGGGCCTTCAAGAACCAGCGCTCACATGTCACGAAAGCCGACACCATCATCTTTCGATCCCGGAAAACAGACTGCTCTAAATGCTCAATGAAAGAGCGCTGCTGCCCAAACACCTCGTTCCGAAAAATCGCCCGTAGCGTCCATGAGGCGGCACGCAATGTTGCTCGGCGAATTGCCGCAACACCGCAATACGTGTGCTCTCGCCATGAGCGCAAAAAGGTCGAAATGTTGTTCGCTCATCTCAAACGAATCCTGAAACTGGATCGATTAAGGCTACGAGGAATGACCGGTGCAAACGACGAATTTACCTTGGCCGCTGCGGTACAGAATTTAAGACGACTGGCGAAACTGACCTCACAAGGGCCGCCGACCACGGGATAGGTACGCCCGGAATCAGCAAAAACCCTCAAATTAACCTATTAACCAAGCTGCAACGGTCAATGCAGAACCGGAAAGCCACGCAACGTGGTGACCAGGTTCTGAAACGAGGGCCAACGTCGCCTTCTTACAGCCTGAAATTCCGACTTTTTCAACAGAATCGGCCATAAGCAGTCAGTCGACTTGCTCCCGGGTATGAATTGAGGAGCGGTTCGTCAAATGAAGCAATACAGAAACCTTCCCACTCTTTAAGCCTGATTCAACGCTCCTCCATCGCCAGGGACTAATTGTTCTGACCGTTACTCTGGGCTAGATAATCTCCCATCATTTCCAGCCGATCATTGCCCCAGAACAGCTTCGAATCGGCGATGAAGGTCGGAGCACCGAAAACGCCTACCTGCACGGCTTGATCGTTGTTAGCCTCCAGTGCCAGTTTGAATCGCTCATCGGAAGCAGCTTGAATAGTTGCACTTCGGTCCAGGCCTGCTGCAATCGCCAGATCGCCGAGGATCTCCAGGTCGCTGATATCCCGGTTTTCACTCCAGTAAGCTCGCATCACGTTGAAGATGAACTCCACGCCCTTTCCCTTCTCGATTGCATACAAGCTGCAACGCAAAGCTCGGGAAGGCCGTAATGGAAACTGAGGGTGGTAGCTTAGCGTCAAGCGTCTCAGTCGAGCCCAATCCTGCAAATCCTGCTGAAACCACCGCACAAATGCTGGCGATGCTTCCAGTGGTCGCCGCCCCCCGATGTGATCGATCAGGTTGGCCAAGTGCATAGGCCGCCAATGAATCGCTCGACCATGGGCAGCGGCGATTTCTCGCAAGCGCGGCATAGCCAGGTAGCACCATGGACTGTGAAAATCGAAAAAAAACTCAATTGGCTCGCCCGCACTGATCGGTTGCGGTAGGGAGAAGCGGCTGAGGTCGACCCTCACTCGTTCGTGATGGCCGCGCATCACTAACCGCCCTTGTTGGCTCGCGCTCACCGCGAAACTCAACGTGCGGCCCTTGGTCGACTCCAACACGGCTTCGCACTGGACCTCAATGCCCGGCCAGGCCGGGCTCAAATGCGCAATATCCACTTTAGTGCCAACCGTGCCCCATCCCGGAACGCAGAAAGCCTGAACGCCACTGCCCGCCGTTTCCTCCAGCAGAGCAATAAGTGCCGGCGTAGATACCACCTGCACCCCGGCATTACCGATGGCGGCAGCCGTCTGTTGAAGCCCTGGTACGAATGCGCAGTGATGCCGGTGGCCGATGATCGGTGTGCTCATGGCAATTCCTCCAACTGCATCGCCATGGCTTGGGCTTTCAGCTCGCGCTTGAGTATTTTTCCACTGGACGTCATGGGCCATTGGCTGACCTTGAACACCCTGGATGGATGCTTGAACCCAGCGATTTTTCCGGCACACGCTTGCTTCACCTGCGCAGCGGAGAGCGCCCCACCCAACTCGACCGCCGCGGCGACCACTTCGCCGTAGAAAGGATCCGGCATGGCAAATACAGCGATTTCGGTGATCGCCGGGTGGCCGCGTAGCAGGTTCTCCACCTCCACCGGGTAGATGTTCTCGCCACCGCGGATGATCATGTCGCGTAACCGTCCTCCCACAAGTTCCACTCGGCCATCGGCGGTAACGCGTCCGAGATCCCCCGTCTGCATCCAGCCATCGAGGTCGATACAACGAGTAGTCTCCAGCGGGTCACGATGATAACCGAGCATCACCATGGGCCCGCGCACCTGAACCTGCCCGGTCTCACCGCAGGCCAGCACCTGGCCGTTGTCCGGATCACACACGCGCACCTGCATGCCTGGCAATGGCATGCCGGCGGTGGTGAATCGCTGCGCACTCTCGCAACTGTCCAAAGCGATAAGGGTGCTGGCTTCAGTCTGGCCGTACACCTGCACCAGGCCTGGAATCGGGAACGCAGACGCGCAGCGTTCGAGCAAAGCCGGGTCGCAATCGGCGCCACCGCAAGTGCCCGCCCGCAACGAGCCAAGGTCGTACTGTGTTCGTCGCGGGTGCTCCAGCATGGCCAGATAAGAGGTGGGAACGCCCGTCAGCAGCGTACAGCGCTCGGCCTCCACGAGGTGCAACATTCGCTCGGCTTCGAAGGCACTGACCCCCACATACGTAGCCCCTGCGGCCAGCGCTGAGAGCACATTCATAATGCAGCCCGCGCAGTGGAATAGCGGAATGATGGAAGTCCAGCGATCCTCGGCGGTAACCGCCAGACGCGCGACGGTTCCTCGTGCATTCATCAACATGCCTTCGAAGCACAGTTCAGCGCCCTTTGGCCGCCCTGTGGTGCCGGAGGTGTACTGGATGCTGGCCAGCTCGCGAGGCGACCAGGGCCACGCCTGAAATGGCAGCTGCGGTCCTTCGCTCATCAGTGCTGCGTAACTCCAGCAATTCTCAGCGTGAAGCCCAGGTCCGTCGAAACAAATCACGTCGCGCAGAAGGGGTAACCGGTTACGAGTGTCCAGTGTCATGGACAGATAGTCACTGGAGCGAAAGCGCGCGGAAAGCAAGATCGCCACCGACTGACTGTGGTCCAGCACATGCAGGAGGTCGTCCTCGCGAAAGTGCGTATTAACCGGCACCAGCACCGCACCAATGGCAGCGATGGCGACCTGCGCGATTGGCCATTCGATTCTGTTTTCCGCCCACAATGCCACCGAGCTGCCGGGTTGAATCCCGCGCCGCCGCAAGGCACAGGCCAGTGTCTGGGAAGCAAGCAACCATTGGCTGAAGGTCAGCCGCTGAGGTGTGGAGTCAAATACGAGCGCCTCCTTGTCCGGCCAGCGGTTCGCGCAGTGCAACAGCATTGCGTATGGGTCGCCGGGCAAGTTTTCGCGTGCGAAGCGGGATTTATCCGATGTCATGAAAAGACTACCTGAGAGTGGAGTGAAGGCTGATTGGATTGGAAATCCAGTTAGGCTTTGCTGTCGAGAGCAGGCGTCAGGGACGGTGGCACCCTGGCGGCCATTCGCCGACTGACCAGGCAATAAAGCATTCCGGTACCCAGCAGGCCGACCACCCAGGAAACATCTGCATAGTTCAGCGCACGGGCGACCGGTCCGGTGTAGAAACCGCTGGAAATGAACGGCAACTCCATCAGTACCCCACAGCAGTAGGTGGCAATAACCGGCCAGTTCCAACGGCCATAGCGGCCAGCGGGATCATTGAGAGCTGCCAGGTCATAGCGCGTGCCGTTGACGAAGAACACGTCGGCCAGGCTGATCGCGCTCCAGGGGGTGATGAACGCCAGGAGAAAAATGAGGAAGGAAGAAAACGCACTGATAAAGCTGTGGGAACCGGCCAGGGCAATCAGCACTGCAACGGACACCATTCCCAGCACATAGATGAAGCGATGGGCCAGAGACACTCTGCTGACGCCGCAGAACGCGCTGACAATGGTCGCGCTGGACATGTAGCTGCTGTAAGCGTTGAGGGTCATCATGGTGATCTTGCCGAAGCCGACCACCAGATACAGGATCATGGCCAACACACCCGTCGAGCCCAGGCTGACGACAAACTCTACCTCATGGCCCGAGAAGGCGGTTCCGGCGAGGGCTGCGGCAAACACACCGAAGGTCATGGCGGCCTGTGATCCCAGTACTGTGCCCAGCGATGCAGCCAGAAAGATCTTCAACTTGGACGTCTGACTGGGCAAATATCGGGAGTAGTCCGCTACATATGGCCCATACGAAATCTGCCAGGCGGCTGCCAACGAGATCGAAAACACGAAGTTGGCAGCGACGAAGTGACGATTGTCGAGCAGCGCATGGATATCGTGCCGGGCCAGCAACGCACCGAACATGTAGATAAAGGCAATGACGCCCACCACGCTGGCTACTTTGGCGATGGAGTGGATGGTGCGATACCCAAGGGTCGCCAACAACAGGGTTACCAGGCCGAACAGAATGATGCCCTGCCAGTCCGCGATCGATAGCACTTTCGCCACCGATTGACCGGCCAGCAACGTGCCGCCCGCCGAGAACCCCACGTACAACAAACTCACCAGTACAAGCGGAATGACCGCACCATAGACACCGAACTGCACGCGACTGCGGATCATCTGTGGCAGGCCAATCGCCGGCCCCTGGGCAGCTTGCAGGCCCATGACGATGCTGCCAAGTACTTGGCCTATCAGAAGGCCAATCAACGACCAGAATACATCGCCTCCCAGCACCACCGCCAAAGCCCCGGTGACGATGGCCGTGATGTTCAGGTTCACACCCAGCCACAGTGTGAACTGACCGAAGGCGCTGCCATGGCGCTCGTTTTCCGGTATGTAATCGATGGAGCGGGTTTCAATTACCGACCTCGGTGCAACAGGCGCAGTTGAACTAGCCATGGGCGAATCCTCGATATTGTTAGTGCAGCATCTGCGCCAGATCAGCGCGTTTTTTGGAAGGACACAGGCTGTGGATGGACTGAGGTTAAGCGGCGGGGTATATAATTAAAAATATGCACTGTTGATACAGCGAATTAAAAATAATGATTCACTTCAGCCTTCGGCAAATCGAATATTTTGTAGCAGCGGCCCAATGTCGAAGTACCGTCAATGCGGCGAAGTCGCTGAGTGTGTCCCAACCCTCGATATCAAACGCGATTGCGGAGTTGGAAGCCTTATGGGATGAGCGCTTGTTCGTGAGGATTCCAGGCAAAGGGATCGAACTCAGCTCCGCCGGAACCCGCCGTTACCAGCAAGCAAGGCAGCTACTGCAAAGTGCCGCGCAGCTCTCTGCCAAGGAGACTGATAGCGTGGTGGGGGACCTTTCGGTGGGTTGCTTTGCAACGTTGGGCGCGCGACATGTCCCCACCATGGTCGAGCGCTTCAAGCAGCGCTTTCCTGAGGTACGAGTCGCCATTGTCGAAGGTGACACCGAGGAACTGATTGAACGGGTGGAGCGCGGCACCCTTGATTTAGCGCTGATCTATGACATGAACCTGGCTCGTAAGGTCAAGCTACAGGCGGTGGGACTGCAATCACCTTATGTGCTGCTGCCCGAAGGGCATCATCTGGCAGCAAAAGCCAGCTTGTGTATTCAGGATTTGCAAACCGAGCCCTTTATCCTTCTAGACCTACCTCACAGTCGCGACTATTTCCTGTCACTGTTCCGCTCGGGCGGTGTAGAGCCCAATGTCATTATGGAGTTGCGCTCGGTGGAAATGGTGCGCTCACTCGTGGCACATGGGCACGGAGTGTCGATTCTCGTCACTCGACCCGCTGGAGACTTGAGCTACGACGGGCGACCCATCGTGTGTCGCCCATTTGACGCTAGCATCCCACCGCAACGAGTCGTGATCGCCTCGTCGCAAACCCAGAACCCATCCCGCCCGGCTGAAGCGTTCGTGGTGGTGATGCGCGAACTGTTCAATGAAGCCGATACGCTTGAAACCTCGACAATCTGATGAAGGTTTTTGATTTCTCCGCCGAGCTATTTTCGACAGTCCGTTGCGGAGCAGTTTTCCGCTGGTGAACGACAGCTATGGGTCGGATAGCGACCACCAGCCATTGTGACTGATCCACTCTTGTCCTCCCTCAACGTGGAGGACGAGCCATGAACACCATTGCTACATACAGCCATCAGCCTTGGAACAAGGGAAAGCTTGTCGGTCAGAAAGCCCCGCTCCGAGTCAGAGATATCTGGGCTATCCGAGTAAGACTTCAGCTTGCTGAGAAGGCGCGTGATTTGGCGCTATTCAACTTGGCCATCGATAGCAAGCTGCGTGCCTGTGACTTAACCAAGTTGCGAGTCCGAGACATCGCCCATGGGGAGCATGTGTCGTCACGGGCCATCGTGATGCAGCAAAAAACTCAGCACCCAGTGCAGTTTGAAATCACTGAGCAAACCCGAACGGTTCTGGAGGCTTGGATGCGCGAGGCGCGTCTCCGCAGCGAGGACTTCTTGTTCCCGAGCCGGTTGCACGCCTCAGACCATCTTTCCACCAGGCAATACGCTCGAATAGTCAAAGCTTGGGTGACAGCTATTGGCCTTGATCCAACCATGTACGGAACCCACACGCTAAGGAGAACCAAGGCTTCGTTGATCTATCGCAGGACGAAGAACCTGAGAGCCGTCCAACTCCTGCTTGGTCATACGAAGCTTGAAAGCACTGTCAGATACCTGGGAATCGAGGTCGATGATGCCTTGGAAATGGCCGAGCAGACGGAAGTCTGACCATTCACTGCGACGGTCGATGCTAGACCGTCGCTATCCGTCCCATAGCCGCCAGTCAATTGTGTCTACAAAATCGGGGGGCATTCAAATCAGAGGGCAGTCTTGCGCTGAGTAATTTATGACTGGCGTATCCTCAAAATGGAATCTGTGATGGCTTGAGCATTAGTGTCCAGCGTTTCCATAGCCGACATCGCATTAGCGGCGACGCTTCCTACCCCATTTTCTGAGAGCCACTTGGTTATTTCTTCTATAGCTGCACTTAAGGCGTGCTGGTTGTGGAGGAGCAATGTCAGAGCGTCCGCCGTGGCGATCTTGCAGTCTGAGTTATCTGGCATGGCGGTCGTCCTTGAGGAATGATGCCGGAAGCCTAGCTCATCTCGTCTTTGGCTGAGACTGGCCGACAGCTGCCCGCCATGATAGGCGGCAGATGGACAGATGCTGACGCTCGCCGGTATCTGCTCTGTTGGCCTTTGTCACCTCAGGTCAGACCCAACGACGCTTTACTACAGAGTCCGGCCATCCTGATAGAATCGATCAGG
>NZ_LXJP01000082.1:0-22544 GCF_001728855.1 Pseudomonas sp. AP19
TGTATTCACCTCACCGGATGGTGTTGGCCACACAATGATCGTCGGTGGCAGCGGCAAAGCCAAAAGCGCTTTGCTGATGGCAGAGGCACGTAGACGCGGCATTTCTTATGAAGAGCTACTGCAACCAAGTCCCGAGCACATCGAAGACGATTGCGAAAGTGAGCCGATTTCTGAAGCCCAGGAAGAAAAGTGTTTGGCTGCCGTTTGTGAGGCTTACTGGACCAACTCTCCTTCGGATTCAACCAGCTTGCAGCAACTGCACGATATTTTGGTAGTCACCGAGCTTTCCGAAGAGCCGACATCTGAACAGGTCAAGGCTTTGCTATTACTTCTCCCAGCTCACATCGTCGGCCAAGGCATTGCTTGGGGCTTTGAAGACACGGATGTTCGAGACCAGATATACGAGTATGTGGTCGCAAACATGGCCGCGGTTACTGCCGCCATCCTTGTAGGTCAGCAAGAAGCCGAGAGTTAGGGGAGTTAAGCGATGAGAGCTTACAGGGGGGTAAGTCCCTGTCTCAGGAAGCTTTCCAAGGCACTAGTATTAGTAAACGCTGAGCCCCTGCAATTATGGGGCTTAGGTCGTAGGAAGAAGCAGAAAGGGTGCTTACTCAAGAACCCGATTACTCATCATCGTCAAAGTTATAGCTGCCTGGCGCCAGATTCTCAAAGCGTGTGTATTTACCGATGAAGGCTAGGCGGACAAAACCGATTGGGCCGTTACGTTGCTTGCCGATGATGATTTCGGCAATGCCCTTGTGTTCAGTCTCGGGGTGATACACCTCGTCGCGGTACACGAACATGATCACGTCGGCATCCTGCTCAATCGCTCCGGATTCACGAAGGTCGGAGTTCACCGGCCGTTTGTTGGGGCGTTGCTCCAGGGAGCGGTTGAGCTGCGACAGGGCCACCACCGGGCAATTGAATTCCTTCGCCAAGGCTTTCAAGGATCTAGAGATTTCGGAAATCTCGTTAGTTCTGCTGTCACCGCTGGAACCTGGGATCTGCATTAGCTGCAGATAGTCGATCATGATCAGGGCGATATCACCGTGCTCACGAACTAGGCGGCGGGTGCGTGCTCGCATTTCCGAAGGGCTGATGCCGGCGGTGTCATCGATGAACAGCTTGCGGTCATTGAGCAGGTTGACCGCCGAGGTCAGGCGCGGCCAATCGTCGTCTTCCAGTTGGCCGGAACGCACCTTGGTCTGGTCGATGCGCCCCAAGGACGAGAGCATCCGCATGATCAGCGATTCACCTGGCATCTCCAGGGAGTACACCAGCACTGCTTTGTCGCTACGCAACACGGCGTTTTCCACCAGGTTCATCGCGAAGGTGGTTTTACCCATGGAGGGACGACCGGCGACGATAATCAGGTCGGATGGCTGAAGGCCGCTGGTTTTCTCGTCGAGATCGGTATAACCGGTGGAGATCCCGGTAATGGCCGCATCGGTATTGAACAATGTGTCGATGCGGTCGATGGCCTTGGTCAGCAGGTCGTTGACGCTGACCGGACCGCCGGTTTTCGGGCGGGCCTCGGCAATCTGGAAGATCTGCCGCTCGGCCTCATCGAGAATCTCGGCGGCCGTGCGGCCTTCGGGGTTGAACGCGCTGTCGGCGATTTCGGTGCTGATGCCGATCAACTGGCGCAGGGTGGCCCGCTCGCGGACGATCTGGGCATAGGCCTTGATGTTGGCCACGGACGGCGTGTTTTTCGCCAGTTCACCGAGGTAGCCTAGGCCGCCGACCTGGGATGTCTGGCCTTCCTTGTCTAGTTGCTCGGCAAGGGTCACTACGTCGATCGGTGAGTTCAGGTCGGCCAGTTTGGCGATGGCTCGGAAGATCAGGCGGTGGTCATGACGATAGAAGTCACCGTCCGAGACTTGATCCAACACGCGTTCCCAGGCGTTGTTGTCCAGCATCAAGCCACCGAGCACTGCCTGTTCGGCCTCTATGGAATGCGGCGGCACCTTCAGGGCAGCGGTTTGTAGATCGTACTGCTCGGGAGCGGGGATGTCGTTCATAATCACTATCTCATTTAGCTGAAACTGGCCTTTTACAAGCGATCCTTTCCGGGCCGCCACTGGGACATCAGAACTATTTCTTCGGACGTGAGGGAGCACGCCTGGTTTTGGATCGAGGGTTACTGCCTTTTACCAATTTATTGAGGCTGGCAAGCTGAGAGGCGGTCAAACGCCCAAATCGAGGGTGTTCGTCGACGATTCCTTCAATACCGATTTCAAGATCGGTGAAGTCATGAGTTCCAGGCACCAGGTTTTCGAAACGCGTGAACTCGTTGAGAAAATTAAGCCGACAGAACCCAGTTGGCCCTTCACGGTGTTTACCGATGATGATTTCGGCGGTCCCTTTGAATTTTGTGTCTGGGTGATAAATCTCATCTCGGTACACAAACATAATTACGTCCGCGTCTTGCTCGATTGCTCCAGACTCTCGTAAGTCGGAGTTCAGGGGACGTTTGTCAGGACGCTGTTCCAGAGACCGATTGAGCTGAGACAACGCTACGACTGGGCAATTGAACTCTTTGGCCAGCGCTTTTAGTGATCGCGAGATCTCAGAAATTTCACTGGTGCGGTTTTTACCGGTGGCACCTGGGATCTGCATCAGTTGCAGGTAATCGACCATGATCAGTGCGGGCTCGCCATGCTGGCGAACAATACGTCGTGTGCGAGAACGCATTTCTGACGGACTGATGCCTGAAGTATCGTCAATGAACAGCTTTTGATCATTGAGAAGATCAATTGCCGAAGACAGCCGGGGCCAATCATTGTCTTCCAATCGTCCAGAGCGAAGCTTGGTCAGTTCGACGCGGCCCAAAGAGGCCAACATGCGAAAAATTAGCGACTCTCCGGGCATTTCCAAAGAATAAACCAGCACAGGTTTCTCGCCCTGGAGCACCGCGTTTTCGACAAGATTCATCGCGAAAGAGGTTTTACCCATCGAGGGTCGACCTGCGACGATGATCAGATCCGCAGGTTGAAAACCGTCAATCTTCCGATCCAAGTCGCCAAAGCCTGAAGATAGGCCTGAAATAGTGTTCGCTGACTTTGAGCGAGCATCGATTTTCTCTTTAGCCCTGGTCAGGAGTTGAGAAACGCCTGTAGGGCCACCACGTTTTTGACTTGTGGTGACGAGCCTGAGAACGCTGCATTCTGCGTCTTCAATCAATTCGGCGGCGGACCTGCCTTCAGGCCTCTGCGCGCTCTGGTATATGTCCTCGCATGTCGTAATGATCCTTCTAAGCTTGGCACGCTCCCTGATAAGTCTCGCGTAAGACTCGATGTTTGCGGTGGACGGAGTGTTGGCCAGAAGCTCCTTCAAGTATTCGATATGCCCAGGCCGATCAGCTTCAGGATCACTGTTGATATGGTCACGGAGGGTGACGATGTCGAAAGCGACACCACGATCAGCAAGAGTGCTGATTGCGCGAAAGATTTCCCGGTGATTCGAGATATAGAAATCGTCGACTGCAACCAGATCAGCCATCGACTCAAACGTAGAATTGTCCAGCAGCAACCCACCAAGAACAGCTTGCTCGGCCTCAATTGAGTGAGGCGGAATACGCTGCGATCCTGTGGGCGCGTCGGTGGTGAGTCGGGTCATCAATATTTCTACTAGTCGGTGCCGTCAGAGGCCGGAGAATGTATTCAACGATTTAGATTACTGCGTACTCTGATATTGCAACGGGAAAATTTGGAAGCAGTGGTGTATTAGGGGAATTTCCAATGATTCGTTGCTGCATTGGTAGAGCGGCCTGGTCTGACGTTTGATTTCCATCTGACGGCATGTCCATCGCTGGCAATCGGTACTCCAGACCGCTCTCCAATGCAGCCCCGTAGGGCTGTTCGGATAGCCCCACCGTATACGGCAGGGCTTTGGCGTTATTGAGCAGAAGCTTCCTATGCGTTGAGAGCAGAACTGACCAGCTCACGTGCGTGGGCGGTATCTGAGGCGTAACCCTCGCTAACCAGCCATTCGCAGGTATGGGCCACGGCAGAACTGTTCACTGCGGCCTTGATTGTGCCAATCAGCCGTTTGTTGAGTCCACCGGGCTGAACAATTTTGTTTTTTGCTTCCACGGTCCGGTTTCCTATGCTTCTGGGGTAGCACGGCGCTGTGCTTCGATCTGCTGATATTGAAGGGTATCGATTCCCCCGCAGCGCTCGATCAAAGCCATTTCTTTGCAATTCGTACGCAGCTCTTCAAGCGTTATTGTTGAGTCGTCATCCACAGGGTTGTAACCCACTGTTTTCTCGTACCACGCCGCAAGCTGTGCTTGGTCCATGCTATCGAAATCAATATCCAGCACAGCACGAGCTAAATGCTTTGCATCTGCGAGCGCAGCGCTGTCACACGGGTTTTGGTCCAACCAGCTTTCAGCTGCCAAAGCTTTCAGCGCCGAGAACGCATTTAATTCGACTAAATCCCTGAATTGTTGCTTAGGAATGATCATTTTGACATCCTTTAGCATTGGGCTGCTGTGAGAATCTTGGATGCAGTCTGTTGTGCATCCAGGCCTATGCTCCACGATTGCTGCATGTACAACGGCTGCGCCTCCACGACGCCTGATGCATCGGAGCGACTAACTTGCAGGGCCTCAGCAACAACCTCGACTACTTCACCTTCCCACGCAGTGTAGCTAAGCCTGTACTGCAACTTAAGTACCCCAACCGCATGCATCACGTTTGGCTTATCAATGACTTGTTGAATCGCCAGGGTGATGCCTTCGTCGTCAGTTTTTTTCCCGCTCAAAACGGCTAAAGTTTGGCGCACTTTTTCTTCGGTCATTATTGCTGCACCAGGCGCTGCGCTTAAGTGAAACACGTTCATGGGTTTTCCTTTCTTGGTCAGTTGTAATTGGCGATCACGCAAATTCAAGCCGTCGCCAATTTGACGAAATCATCTCATCACAAGAAATAATGCAAGTTTGTAAGCGTATCCCTTGGAGGAGCAGCTATCGCTTCCGTGCTACCAAGATGACGACCGAAACTGTGGTACCGGCGAAGGCGTTATCGATCACGAGTGACCATTCCAAATCGAACCCAGGAAGAATGTCCTTGTTTCTCGCACTGGCGGGCAACACGGCTGTAACCTGTCCGCCTTCGGTCAGTAGGCCAGCAGCCGCGGACAGGTGCGAACTCCAACGTCCTTCGCTAAATGGCGGGTTCATTACAACACGGTCGAAACGGGCAGTTGTTGAGCTGGCCCAATCAAGAAAATCAGCTTGGGTAACGTCGAAGCCCTTTGCTTCCAGCACCTTACAATGCAGGTCACTGATCTCTACGCATCGCATTCTGTCCTTCGGCATGTGATCGGCTATGCCACCTATACCAGCAGAAGGCTCCAGGCAAGTATGCTCTTCGCCGATGTTCGCCAGCTCGACGACCATGGTAGCTAGTTCATCTGGGGTCGGATAGAACTGATGAGCCCGCTGGTCTGGCACACAGCCAGATACGATAATCTCATCAAGCGCATCGCGCGGACTGAACTCGAATTCAAACCAGACGTGCGCGTTCTTGTTGTGGCGCACCCCTCCTATCATGGCAAGAACCTTTTCGGCTTCAGCCTGTACAGTTTCACTGCGATCGCCGTAGTCGAACTGAAGGGCATGAGGGTTAGCAGTCAGCGGATGCCGCGGCTCCTCCCAGCGGTCGTATCGCACCGGTTTGTTTGGTTCTGAGCGCATCTTGTACAGCATGGTAATCACCGCGAATGGCAGCGGACGACCGAATACTTTGTGCCGTTTGCCCTTGGCATTTGGTTTAGTGCGGAAGCTGGTGGGAATAGCCGCAGGGTATAAGCTGGCTAGCACCGCATTAAGGCGCCAAGCCATGTCCGGATGCACTTCAATATGGCAGGTGCCTTTCTTGTACATTTTCATGCGTAGGGTGCCGCCATCAACCTCATACCACTCTCCAGTGCGGCGCCGGAATACCTCCAGCAGCGGACCCGTGTCGCCGTGGTGAGGCTCCTCGCGCCCCATGAACTTTGCAATGACGCAACGCAGATCATTAAGGTATCCCGCACGCTCGTAATCAATGGTGTCGTAGCTGGTGATCATGTTCGCAACGATCATTCGTTTACCGAAGGCAGCCGGGCTGTTTGTCACGTGCTCACCCGTATCACCTACCCACACAGACATTGACATCTCACCCATTCAGCCAATGATGGCGTCCTCCGCTAAATTGCCATGAGGACATTGACAGTCAATCGGGGCCTCGAAGATTGACAGATGTGAGCCGAGCCGAGACTAACATTGACAGCCTCTGAGAGCGAAAAGGTTGGAGTGCGATCATGACATTGACATTTACAGCCAACCAGGCTGGATGGCAGTACGAGAATCCTGCTAAGCGAACGGCGGGAGGGATTGCATAAATATGAGCTATTGCGGAGCAGCGCAGTCGCTGCGCCTATTGGTGGCCGCCTGCAAGCGGTTTCTGTGGGAATACGATGCCCCCTCACGCTACGATCGTTCACAAACGGACAAGGCTGTTCATGGGCGCTGGCGCTCTGGAGAATTATGCACATTTCCAAAATGACTTTGGTGAACTACCGAAACTTCAGCAACACAACGCTGAAATTTCAGAGGGGCGTCAACACCATCATCGGCGAGAATGGCTCTGGTAAGTCCAATGTCCTACGCGCAATCCGTCTGCTATTGGATGACACTATGGTGCGTGCCGCCTATCGACTGGAGGAGTCCGACTTCTGCCGATCGCTCGGCGAATGGCGAGGCCACTGGATCATCATCAGTGTTGAGTTCGAAGAGATCAGCGCTGACGAAGCCGTGCAGGCGCTATTCCTTCATGGCACGGCTGCGCTCGAAGGCGGACCGCTGGCGAAGGCCACCTATAACCTCATCTTCCGTCCGAAAAAGGAAATCCGGCTCAAGCTGGCTGCTCTCGATGTTTTTGATGATGAAAAGCTTACGAAAATACGCAATGCCATCACGATTGACGACTACGAAACTATGTTCACAGGAAGAAGCGGCGCCGATTTCAGCGACCCTTCCGTCTACCAATCGATCGTGGGCGATTTCGATACGTGTATTTTCAGTGCCGAGACTGAATTTCCTGAGATCGGGGCTAAAGTCCCCGGATTTCTCTCGGTTACGAAAGAAGTGTCACTGACCTTCATCCAGGCTCTCCGGGATGTCGTGGCCGAGTTTCACAACAACCGAACGAACCCGTTGTTTACGCTTCTCAAGAGCAAGAGTGGCGAGATCGATCCAGTGTCAATGCTTCCCATAACCGAGATGGTCAGGAACCTGAATGCCTCTATCGAAGGCCTCGAAGATGTGCAGTCGGTTCGTAACCACATTCGGGAAACCATCAAGGATGCGGCCGGAGAAACCTACTCGCCTGCTTCCCTTTCGATTAAATCTGACCTACCAGACGAAGCAGAAAAATTATTTCAGTCGCTGCGCCTCTTCGTCGGCGAGGCCGATGACGGGTATGAGGGTGGTATCCATGAACTGAGCTTGGGCGGAGCAAACCTCATCTACCTGACGCTGAAGCTTCTTGAGTTCAAGTATCAGCGAGAGAAGCTTGCCGTTGCCAATTTTCTGCTGATAGAGGAGCCCGAAGCGCACATCCACACCCACATCCAGAAAACTCTGTTCGACCGTATTTCCTACAGCGATGCCCAGATCATCTACACGACGCATTCGACCCACATCTCCGAAGTGAGCAATGTGAGTAACGTCAACATTCTGGGACGGCAAGGCTCATATTGCGAGGCTTATCAGCCCGCTACGGGGCTCGAGCCATCAGAGGTGAGAAGCATTCAGAGATATCTGGATGCCGTTCGTAGCAATTTGCTTTTCGCTAAAAGCGTGCTGCTCGTTGAAGGCGATGCGGAGGAGATACTGATCCCAATCTTGGTGAAGAAGGTGCTAGGGCTGAGCGTTGATGAGCTGGGTATTAGCGTCATCAACATACGCAGCACGGGGTTCAAAAACGTCGCGGTCCTTTTTCACGATCTCCGAATCCGCAAGCGCTGTGCGATAGTGACTGACCTTGATACCACCTTCTTTGATGTGACGCCGCATCCCACTGACCTTGAATTTCTGGCAAGCAAGAAGCGCAAGGCGATAGGGTCCCAAAAAGCTGGCGCCGAACGCAAGGTTGGCCTCGATGCCTTTATCGCTGGAAACCCTTGGATCTCGGCCTACTATGCACCACACACCTTTGAAGTTGACCTCGTATCAGCGGGCAACGAGGAAGCGTTTGTTCGAGCAGTGAGCAAGATCTATAAAGCGCCGCACACTATCAATGAAGCGGTGGAAGCCCTTCGATCAGGTCAGCCTCACCTAGTAGGTTTTCGTGCACTGTTGATGGCTGAGCATGAGGGGAAAGGCTGGTTTGCAATCATGCTCGCCGAAGAACTGGACCATCAGGTAGCGATCCCTCCCTACATCCTGCAGGCCATTCACTTCGCGCATGGGCACATATCCCCTCCGCTGCTCGCCAGAATCCTACAGTATCGAGTTGCCCGCCAAATCCACGCCGATCCTTCAGCACAGCCGCGACTAGCACTCCTGAGGGGTGAGGTTGAGCGTTTCCAACGCGGCGAAATCGATCTGGTTTTCCTAAAAGCAGCTGTCGCCCTTGCGCTACCAGGCGATGCCATTAGTTCGTTCATGGCAGGCATTGCCTGATGTTCGCCTGGGATCCCCGTGAATTGAACGCCGAGCAGTCTGCCGCAGTCGAGGAACCTTCGAGCGTATTCCTCATCGCATGCCCTGGTAGCGGAAAAACGCGGACTTTGACCTATAAGATCGCTTATGAGCTTTCGCGGGCCACGGACAAGCGGATTGTCGTGGCGATTACTTATACGCACCGCGCAGCAGATGAAATTCAGGAGCGCATTGAAGATCTCGGTGTTGACACGTCAAAGCTGTGGATCGGGACCATTCACTCATTTTGCCTCGAGTGGATCATTAAGCCATACGGCATCTACCTCCCAGAGCTTTCCCGCGGCTATCGAGTCCTAGACAAGCACGACCGCGAACTCATGCTCGATAGGCTATGCGCGCCCTACGCAAAGATCACGCACTGGGATTGCGATTACTACTTCAGCAAAACGGGCTATCACCTAGGCTGCAAAGATGCTTGGAAGCATGAGACGCTTCATAAAATTCTTGGTAAGTATTTTCGCGAGCTCGCCGAAGCGCGTCAGATCGATTTCGAGCTGATCCTTTGGTATGCGCAGGTCCTGATGCATGATCAAAAGCATATTGCATCACTTCTCGCTTCAGTCTTCTCATATGTCCTGGTAGACGAGTATCAGGACACGAAGCAAATTCAGTATGGCCTTCTTACCGCTATTTTGCGTGCCGGAGCGGGGCGAACGAAGACCTTCATCGTCGGCGATCCAAACCAAGCTATCTACGGCTCCCTCGGTGGCTACGCAGTTCCGGTGGCTGATTTGCGTGCCGAGGCTGGAATCCCGATAAGAGAAATGGCGCTTACTCGGAATTACCGTTCGAGCAAGAGGATCATTTCCCACTTCTCGAATTTCAACGTTTATCCGACATCAATTGAGAGCGCGGGATCGAATGCGTCGTTTCCAAGCAAGGTTTCGTACAACCAGCACGTAACACTCCCCAATTTGCATGACGAGCTAGTACGACTGATCCAAGCAAGCCTTGCTGCCGGGCATCCTCCTGAGGAGATCTGCGTGCTCGCCCCATGGTGGATTTTATTGGCATCGACGACGCGCCAATTAGTAAGGATGCTTCCGGATCAGCAATTTGACGGCCCTGGCCTAGTCCCCTTTAGCAACGATATAGACAACTTCTGGTTCAAGGTTTCGAAAATCATCCTGACTGAGTCATCGCCGAAGATGCTTGTTCGTCGCATGCGATGGGCCAAGGATGTGATCAGCGACCTGGGTGATTTGGGCGTCGATACATCACGTCTGACACAGCGGGTCCTATTGAGGGAATGCAACTCAATTTCAATCTCCGAGACGGATGGGATTGCTTACCTTGACCAAGCCTTCACCGCGTTGCTTGAACGACTCGGCGTAGCCCTTAATAGCTTCCCCGCATTAGTGGAGCACCGCGATGCGTTCTTTCGCAGCTCACAATCTCGGATCGACAGGCTCCAAAAGGACGGAGCCCCGTACATAAACGATATCTCTTTCTTCAGGAAGGTATTTCGCGAGCGGACTGGTATCACCGTTTCGACGATCCACGGGGTAAAAGGTGCCGAGTACGATGTGGTCATCGCGTTCGGCCTTCTTCAGGGGATGGTTCCTCATTTCACTGAGGCTGCAAGCTTGGATGCCGCGAACAAGCTCCTCTACGTCGTAGGTTCCCGTGCCCGCAAGAATCTACATTTGATTTCTGAGAGCGGACGTCCCCAAGGTCGCTATGGGCACTATGCGGCTACAGAGGCACTATTCGCATGTGTCTTTGACTACGACGCAGCCGAGTAGCATCCCGCCAGGCCGGTTGAATCGCCCCTAGTTTCGTCAATGGTGTATCCGCTGCGAAATCACCCCCAACTTGACCACGCGTTTGCGTTCGACCTGACCACCCACCATGAACACCAACAGCGTCGCGCACAGCGGCATCAGCGCCAATGGGAAGCAGCCAGTCTGATCACGCAGCACACCGATGACGGAGCTCATGGCGCCAGCGCCCAACTGGGCAAATGTGTTGATCGCCGCACTCCCGGTGGCCAGGGTCGCCGTAGGCAGAGTGTCGGAGCACAGAGCCCAGAACGGCCACTTGATCGCGTAGTTACCCATCAATACGAGCGACAGCAGCACTGCCGTAGTACCAGGCTATTACCCAACCGCTGCGCGATTCCGGCATGATTTTGAACATGGATCATGACCCTACCTGCAATCGCCCTTCAATCTCTCTAGAACCGGCTAATTGCCGTGTTTACACCTGAGCCGCCAAAGGCCCGGTGTTCCAAGCAATGCGAGCGAAGATCGATAAAACAATCACAAAAATTCAGGCCGACTCACCGATGGGCTTGTTCCCATTGAGATGAGTCATCGGCCTGCCCCACTTCGCCGGAGGATCTGTGAGCTTGCCTATCAGATTTCGTGAAGCTGTAAATACAATAATTCCGCGTGCGCGGCGATTCGATGACGAGCTGTCCACCTTGGCTTTCGGCACCGATGCCAGCTTCTATCGCCTGATTCCGCAACTGGTGATTCGCGTCGAGTCAGAAGACGAAGTGGTGGCGCTGCTGCAACTGGCGCAGCGCGATCAGGTTCCCGTGACCTTCCGCGCGGCCGGCACCAGCCTGTCCGGGCAAGCCATCAGCGATTCGGTGCTGATCGTGCTTGGGGATAACTGGAACGGTCGCGAGATCCGTGACCAGGGCACACAAATCCGTCTGCAACCGGGGGTGATCGGCGCACAGGCCAATGCCTGGCTGGCGCCGTTCGGGCGCAAGATCGGCCCGGACCCAGCGTCGATCAACGCCTGTAAAATCGGCGGCATCGTCGCCAACAATGCCAGCGGCATGTGCTGCGGCACGGCGCAAAACACCTACCACACCCTGGCGGGCATCCGTCTGGTGCTGGCCGACGGCAGCCGTCTCGATACCGAAGACGCTGCCAGTGTCGCGGCGTTTCGGGCCAGTCATGGCGACCTGCTGGAGCGTCTTGCGACCCTGGGCCGCGAGACCCGCGCCAATGCCGAACTGGCCGCGAAAATTCGTCACAAGTATCGTCTGAAAAACACCACGGGCCTGTCACTCAACGCCCTGGTGGATTACGACGAGCCTGTGGATATCTTGAGCCACTTGCTGGTGGGTTCCGAAGGCACTCTGGGCTTCATCAGCGCGGTGACCTACGACACGGTGATCGATCACCCGAACAAGGCCTCGGCGCTGATCGTGTTCCCAGACGTGGAAACCTGCTGCAACGCCGTCACCGTGCTCAAAAGCCAACCGGTGTCAGCGGTAGAATTGCTGGACCGCCGCAGCCTGCGTTCGGTGCAGAACAAGCCCGGCATGCCCGCATTCGTACAACAGCTGTCGAACAATGCCTGCGCCCTGCTGATCGAATCCCGCGCGGCATCTTCCTCGTTGCTGCAGGAACAACTGGCGCAGATCATGGCGTCACTGTCCGCGTTCCCGGTAGAGAAACAAGTCGATTTCACCGAAGACCCGCTGGAAAACGCCCGGCTCTGGGCGATCCGCAAGGACACCTTCCCCGCCGTCGGCGCGGTGCGTAAAACCGGAACCACGGTGATCATCGAGGACGTGACCTTCCCGGTGGAACAACTGGCCATCGGTGTGAACCGGCTGATCGAGCTGTTCGACAAACATCACTACGACGAAGCGATCCTTTTCGGGCATGCACTGGAAGGCAATCTGCACTTCGTCTTCACCCAAGGCTTCAACAACCCGCAAGAAGTCGCACGCTACCAGGCGTTCATGGACGACGTGGCGCAACTGGTGGCTGTCGAGTTCGGCGGTTCGCTCAAGGCCGAGCACGGTACCGGGCGCAACATGGCACCCTTCGTCGAGCTGGAATGGGGCAGCGACGCCTACCAGTTGATGTGGCAGCTCAAGCGCCTGCTCGACCCCAACGGCATTCTCAATCCGGACGTGGTGCTCAGCGAAGACCCGCAGATCCACCTCAAGCACCTGAAACCGCTGCCGGCCGCCGACGAGATCGTGGATAAGTGCATCGAATGCGGCTTCTGCGAACCGGTTTGCCCCTCCAAAGGCCTGACCTTGAGCCCGCGCCAGCGCATCGTGATCTGGCGTGACATCCAGGCGAAGAAACGTGCCGGGGTCGATACCCGCGAACTTGAAGCTGCGTATGAATACCAGGGCATCGATACCTGTGCCGCCACCGGTCTTTGTGCGCAGCGTTGCCCTGTGGGAATCAACACCGGCGAGCTGGTGAAAAAGCTTCGCGGCCTACACGCCACCCATAGGAAAACCGCCAACTGGCTGGAAGGTAATTTCGCCACGGCGCTTCAAGGTGCGCGTTTCACCCTGCACGTGGCCAATGGCGCACGGATGTTGCTGGGTGCGCCACGCCTGGCAAAGTTGTCGGCAACGCTGACCCGCTTGTCCAAAGGCCAGGTCCCGCAATGGACCAACGCCATGCCGCAGCCGGAAAAGGCCATTCGCTTCAGCCCGACGGTGAGCGACGAACGCCCGCGCGTGGTGTACCTGGCCGCGTGCGTTTCACGGGCCATGGGGCCGGCGGCGGGCGACAAGGAACAAATGTCGCTGTACGACAAAACCTGCGGCCTGCTGGAAAAAGCCGGTTACCAGGTGGTCTTCCCGGACAACCTGGACAACCTCTGCTGCGGCCAGCCGTTTGCCTCCAAGGGCTATGCCGAACAGGCCGAGCACAAACGCCAGGAACTGATCGGCGCCCTGCTCCACGCCAGCCGTGGCGGACTCGACCCCATCTACTGCGACACCAGCCCCTGCACCTTGCGCCTGGCCCAGGACCTGGGCGATGTGCGCCTGAACCTGTACGACCCGGTGCGCTTCATTCGTACGCATTTGATGGATCGACTGGACTTCACGCCGCAGGACGCGCCCATCGCGGTGCACGTCACCTGCAGCACCCAGCACCTTGGGGAAAGCCAAGCGTTGATCGATCTGGCGCGCAAATGCAGCAACAACGTGGTCATCCCCGAAGGCATTCATTGCTGCGGGTTCGCCGGCGACAAGGGTTTCACCACCCCCGAGCTGAACGCACACTCGCTGCGCACGTTGAAGGACGCCGTGCAGTATTGCAGCGAAGGCATCTCTACCAGCCGCACCTGTGAGATCGGCTTGAGCCAGCATGGCGGGATCGATTATCACAGCCTGGTGTATCTGGTGGATCGCGTGACCCGAAAAAAGACCGGAACAGCAGGACAACCGGTCTCATCAACCCAACTGTCTGCGCAGGAATGACCCTTGAGTGATCTTTTGTTTCGTCGACAAAGGCTGCTGGCGCAATCGGCCCAATACGACCTGTTGAGTCAATGCCTGAGAGGGATTGAGCGTGAATGTTTGCGCGTGGATTGCGAGGGACTTCTTGCACTGACACCGCACCCTGCCGCACTGGGTTCGGCACTTACCCATCCGCAGATAACCACCGACTACTCCGAATCTTTGCTGGAATTCATCACTCCGGCCACGACGGGGGCAGTGGAGTCCTTGGCCTGCCTGGAGGAGATCCACCGATTCGCTTGCAGCAACCTTGAAGGGGAATACTTGTGGAGCCAGTCCATGCCATGCCCCCTGCCGGAAGAAGAAAACATACCGATCGCCTTTTACGGCACTTCACATACAGGGCAGTTGAAATATCTTTACCGCAAAGGATTGGCCTTGCGCTATGGCAAAAAAATGCAGTGCATTGCCGGCATTCATTACAACTTCTCAATGCCCGAAGCGCTCTTCGCGCTTCTGCAACGAGAGGAAGGTAATACACAGCACCTGCAGGATTATCAGTCAGCGTGCTACATGGCCTTGATTCGTAATTTCAAACGCTACAGCTGGTTGCTGATATATCTGTTCGGCGCCTCTCCAGCGGTGGAGTCCAGCTTTCTCAAGGGAAGCGCTCACTCACTCGAACGGCTTGATGAGCACACCCTCCACCTGCCCTTTGCCACCAGCCTGCGCATGAGCGATCTGGGTTATCAAAGCCGAGCGCAATCCGACCTCAATCCGAGTTATGACACCCTTGGCAATTACATAGAAATGTTACGCCGTGCGGTCTCCACTCCCCATCCAGCCTATGAGGAAATGGGGACTCACCAGGCGGGCGAACGGGTGCAGCTGAGCACTCACACACTGCAGATTGAAAACGAGTTCTACTCCATTATCCGCCCCAAACGTGTGACAGATATCGGCGAAAGACCGCTTCAAGCGTTGTTGTCACGGGGCATTCAATACGTGGAAGTGCGCTGCCTGGATATCAATCCATTTATGCCAGCGGGCATGAATCTTGTCCAAATACGCTTTCTCGATGCGTTTCTGTTGTTTTGCGCGCTGCAGGATAGTCCGCTACTGGGCAGAGATGAGCAACTGCATGCCGATCGGAATTTCCTCAAGGTCGCCAAAGAAGGTCGTCGACCTGGGCTGCAACTGCTGAGGGAAGGACAGAACATCGAATTGAAATCCTGGGCTTTCGACTTGTTGGAGAACATTCAGCCACTCGCTGCGTTACTGGATCGTAGCCAGGCTGGAGACCTCCATACCGAGGCCGTCCAATCACAGCGAGACAAGGTCGAAAACTGCACCCTGACACCTTCGGCACAGGTGCTGGAGGCGCTGCGAAAAGGAAAATCGAGCCTGGCACGGTTCGGCCTTTTTCAGAGCAAACAACACGCCGAATACTTCAAGGGCCTGGCCGGCCACGAACAGTCGAATCTGGAGACGCTGAGCGTCACCTCAAGGCTGCATCAGCAAGCGCTTGAGCGAGCCTCCATAGGCGAGTTCGACGCCTATGTCCAAACCTACATCAGTCGTATTTCCCAGCTCCACGCGTGATCATTTTCAAGGGGCACAGAAATTCTGTGCCCCTGTAAAAACGTAGTAATCCTCTATTACCCACTCGGGCCATGTTCGCCTCATCATGAAGTGGAATGTGCTTGACCCATAATCCAAGAATTCAAAAAAACGCAGGTAGATGGAATGGCAAAATTTATTCACACCATGATTCGCGTGGGCAACCTCGACCAATCCATGAAGTTCTATCAGGACGTGTTTGGGCTGAAAGAAACTCATCGCCTGGAGTTCGATGATTTTTCCCTGGTCTACCTGCGAGATGTCGAGAGCGGCGCAGAAATCGAACTGACCTGGAACAAGGGACAGAGCGAATACACCCATGGTAGCGGCTACGGTCATTCCGCCTTTGTCGTCGAGGATCTGGACCTGCAGTTCAATCGGCTGCTTGATCTGAATTTGTCACCGGCCCCCATCAAGGAATTTAAAAGAGATGGCGTTTTGCTCGCACGATTCTTTTTCATTCAGGATCCCGATGGATACAAAATCGAAGTATTACAACGGGGTGGTCACTACCAATAGAGAAGTTCGAGCATCGAAATATCGATGGTCTGGGCACCTGCCAGCTCAGAACCCTCTAGATGGTTTTACTTTGCAATGCGAATGTTTTCTTAAAGCAAACGTCTGATTGGATTGGACTGATGTAGTAACTCGTTCTTACCTCTCCCATTAGACCTCACTCCATGATTCGACCGTGACGCTGTCACTCCTTATAAAAATAAAAAGGAGACATTTCATGCAAGACGTAAAAATCAACCGTCGCCGTTTTCTGCAAGGAAGCGGTGGGTTGCTGCTGGGCACGCTCCTATTCGGCTCCGGCCCCATCGCCCTGCTGGCTCCCAGCCGCTCATGGGCCATGGAAATGAATACCCTGAGCAGCGATGTTGCGGCGAAGTTACTGCTGGTGATCCGCCGTATCTACCCCCATGACCGTATGGAAGATGCTGTCTACGCCTTTGCAGTGAAGGCGCTCGACGAGCGTGCATCTACCGATCCCTCCGTGCGCCCCCTTCTTGATAAAGGTCTTTCCGACTTGGATCGACTTGCGGGTGGTAATTGGTCAAGCCTCGATGAAAACAGACAAGTCGACCTGCTTGAAGAAATTCAACATTCCGACTTTTTCGTTTTGGTTAGAAGCACCTCGGTAAATTCGCTGTACAGCAATGAGCTGGCTTACCAGCATTTTGGATACGAAGGCGCCTCCTTTCCTAAAGGCGGATATCTGATGCGTGGCTTCAATGATCTGAAGTGGCTGCCTGCCGCTCCAGCAGACGCCAGCCCCAGCGCTTTTTCTTGAGGAGTAACGAACATGACAACCTACAGTTTTGACGATGATTCGGTAGTAGTAATTATAGGTTCCGGTGCAGGTGGCGGGACCCTCGCCAACGAGTTGTGCCAAAAGGGTGTACCGGTCGTTCTTCTCGAAGCGGGTGAGCGTCAATCCTCAGCAACCTTCATCAATGATGAATGGCCTTCGTTTCAACAGCTGTCCTGGGGCGATACCCGCACCACGTCGGGCTCTTGGCAGATTGCCAAGGACTTCCCCAATCTACCCGCGTGGATCTGCAAAACGGTGGGTGGCACCACCACTCACTGGGCCGGAGCCAGCATCCGCCTGCAAGAACACGAGTTTCGGGCACGACAGACTTACGGCGAAGTAAAAGGCGCCAACCTGCTGGATTGGCCATTGACCCTGGCTGAGCTGGAGCCTTATTACACCCGTGCCGAGGACAAGATGGGCGTCACTCGCACCAACGACATTCCTGGGCTCCCAGGCAACAATAACTTCCAAGTGATGTACAACGGTGCAATGAAGCTCGGTTATAAACATTGCTCGACTGGACGCATGGCCATCAACAGCCGCGCCCGTGCAGGACGCGCGCAATGCATGCAACTCGGGTTCTGCTTTCAGGGCTGCAAAATGGGGGCGAAGTGGTCAACGCTCTACACCGAGATTCCCGCCGCCGAAGCGACTGGCAAGCTTGAGCTGCGAACGCAAGCCCATGCGGTTCGTATCGAACATGACGCAAAGGGACGTGCCAGCGCCGTTGTGTACGCCGATGCAAAGGGTCAATTGCACCGGCAGAAAGGCCGCATCATCGCGATAGCGGGCAACGCAATCGAAACACCCAGATTGCTCTTGAACTCCTCCAGCACCTTGTTTCCGCACGGATTGGCCAACGGATCAGGCATGGTTGGCAAACATTACATGCGGCACACCACCGGCTCTGTTTTCGCCGAATTCAGCGATCCTGTGCACTTCTACCGAGGCACGATCATGGCAGGCCTGATCAGTGACGAGGTGCATTTCAATCCTGACCGCGGCTTTGTCGGCGGCTACGAAATGGAAACCATCTCTCTTGGGCCATCGTTCATGGCGGCATTTTTCAAACCTGGTGCCTGGGGCAAGGATTTCACCCGAGTTATGGACAATTACACTCACCTTGCCGGCATGTGGCTGGTGGGCGAAGACATGCCTCGTGAGAGCAATCGCATCACATTGAGCGATAACACCAAGGATCGTTTCGGGATACCAGTGGCCAACGTTCACTACGACGACCATCCCAATGACATTGCCATGCGTGAACACGCCTTCAAACAAGGCAGCGCGGTATACGAAGCAGTTGGCGCGCTCAAGACACACCGGGTTCCGCCTTACCCTTCCACCCATAACATGGGCACGTGTCGCATGAGTCTCAAAGAGGCGGATGGTGTCTGCAATAAACACGGACAGTGCCATGAGGTGCCAAACCTGTTCATCTCGGACGGGAGCCAGTTCACCACCAGTGGCGCGGAGAATCCGACCCTGACAATCGTAAGCCTGGCCATTCGACAAGCCGACTATATTGCCGAAGCCCTCAAGGCCAAGGCAGCATGAAGGCGCAAAAAACAGGCGGCATGGAAGTCCTTGAGTTAAGGGCTTTCACCGACAATTACATTTGGCTGCTGCTCAACCAGGAGGAGAAGCGCTGTGCTGTCGTTGATCCAGGGGATGCGCAACCTGTCATCAACTGGTTAAACGAGCATCCGCAATGGACGCTTAGCGATGTGTTGATCACACATCACCATAGCGACCATGTCGGCGGCATTGATGAGCTCAAGCGACAGTACAACGTCAGGGTAATAGGGCCGATACCGGGGTCGATTCCAGGTCTAGACCTGGTCGTGGGCGACATTGATGAGGTCAAGGTGCTCGGACATGTTGTGCGTGTCATTGCCGTACCAGGACACACCTTGGATCATGTCGCCTTTTTCCTCCCCGGCGAACAAATCCTGTTCAGTGGCGACACATTATTCGCTGCAGGATGTGGTCGGCTGTTCGAGGGCACCGCTGGGCAGATGCTCGACTCCCTGGAACGGCTGGCGGCATTGCCCGACGCCACGCGCGTCTATTGCGCACATGAATATACCTTGGGGAACTTGCACTTCGCTCAGGCCGTAGAACCCGACAACAAGCAGATAGCCGATCGCTTGATTGAGGTGGTGTCAACACGGGCTCGGGGGGCATGCACCCTGCCATCGGCGATTGGCCTTGAAAAGACCACCAATCCGTTTCTACGAACGTCTGTCCCCGCTGTTCGAGCGGCATCGCAAAACCATGCGCAGGCGAGCATTGAAACACCAGCCGCCTGTTTGCAATCGTTGCGCGAATGGAAAAACAACTTTTAGTCCATCAACAAGCTTGCCTCTGCGGGCTCGTGACTACCCTGCGCTCTCATTGATTACGAATGGGTAGTTAAGGTCCGAGAGGGTGTGTCGAAAATAAAAACAATGGATGAGATCAACGATGAACAAGATTCTGGTAGCTGCCTTTTTACTCGTGATATCGAGTGCCCATGCGGCTCAAGAGCCGGAGGCAGTTTTCAATCGGTCATGTGCCATGTGTCACAACGGACAATTGCCTATAGCGCCCAAAAAGGGTGATCAAGCCGCTTGGAAACCTCGCCTGGACAAGGGTCCGGATGTACTGCTCAAGAACGTCACCGAGGGGCTGAACGTCATGCCGCCTCGGGGGCTGTGCATGGACTGCAGCCCGGAAGACCTGGCGGCGGTCATTGCCTGGATTTCGAAATGAGTCTGTTGTGCAGAGGCAATACTGCAACCTGACTGGATCGCCAAGTGTAGTATTGACCTATTACCCCTTTTTGACTGAAGAGGGAAATAATCCAGCTTTTACCGGGTAGGGCCTCAAAATGTGCGAGCTGTATATTAAAGCCGATCCAATACTGTACGAATCTCGGTCACGCTCGTTGCGTATACACGGCTTGATCACGACTCTGCGACTGGAAAACCAGTTTTGGGACATCCTCACAGAGATGGCCGCTGGGGAAGGCCTGACCACCAACCAGTTGATCACCAATCTCTATGAGGAGATCACCAAAGCTCGCGATGAGGTGGTGAACTTCTCCTCATTCCTGCGGGTTTGTTGCACTCGATACTTGGCTCAACAACGCAGTGGCGCCCCTCTTAAGCTGGTAAACCGCAGCGCCTGATTTTCAGCGATCGACATGGGCGCTGCGGGCTATCTTGTTCAAGACAACAAGGGGTGATTCAAGCCGAAAGTCAGTTGATAGTCGTCTAGCCTTTGCTCGGCAGTCCAAGCGTCGTGCCGCGCTCGACTATCCTGGGCTGCACCGTGGCTGTGTGCCTATGTGGCAATTCGTCCACAAGCGCCAACGCCCCGGCAACCAGCTCGGTCATGTTTTGGTCGAATGTGGTAACGTTGTGGCTTCGCCAAGCGGTCATCGGAATGTTGTCGTAGCCGATGATCTGTACGTCCTCGGGCACTCGAAGTTTCCACTCATGGCGGATGGCATCGATAGCCCCAAAAGCCACCAGGTCATTGACGCAGAAAATCCCGTCGGGGATGACCTCGGCATTGCGCATAGCCAGCGCCCCTTGATAGCCCTCTTCGTAACTGAACCCGGCAACACTGCACAGCGGCGTGCTCAACCCGATGCGCAGCGCCTCTTCGAAAAAGCCTTTCTGCCGCTCATTCTGAGGCACGCTTTCTCTCCCGGCCAAATAGGCTACCTGTGTGCAACCCCTTTCCTGAAGAAATCTTGCGGCACTCGCGCCTGCCCCAAAATTATCGGATGACACAGCACCGATGAACTCCCCTGCTATGCGGGAGTTCAGTGTGACAATAGGGTGTTGGCGCTGATTGAAAACTGACCCACCCTGCCGATTGAAAATTGACCCAGGGCGGATTGCTGATTTTGTCCCAGCAATTGTGAATAAGCTTAGCAACAGTGTTCCGGTTGAACTGTCATCAGGCCCCACCGCATAACGGCATGCGGCAGGGTGTTTACGGTGCAGATCAAAACGGTTCATCGTCCTCGATATCATCCTCGTCCTTACGCTTTCGTTCGCGTGATTTGATCTTTGTCTGCGCGGCCAGCGTGCTGTGTTGCAGGCGGTAGGACTCGTTGCCCGTTTCGACGATGTGGCAGTGGTGTGTCAGCCGATCCAGCAACGCAGTGGTCATCTTGGCGTCACCAAAGACGCTCGACCATTCCGAGAAGCTGAGATTGGTCGTGATGACCACGCTGGTGTGCTCGTACAGCTTGGATAGAAGGTGAAATAACAGGGCACCACCGCTCTGGCTGAAGGGCAAATACCCCAGTTCATCGAGTATCACCAAGTCTGTTCGTAGCAGCCCTTGAGCAATTCGGCCCGTCTTGCCGTCGTACTTCTCGCGCTCCAGTAAATTGACCAGATCCACCGTGGAGTAGAAGCGCACGCGTTTGTGATGCGTCGTGATCCCGGACACGGCCAAGGCGGTGGCCAGGTGTGTTTTGCCTGTTCCAGGCCCGCCGATGAACACGACATTCTGCGCGGTATCGGTGAACTCCAGGTTGGACAGATCCCTGACTAGGCGGGCGTCTGCGCTGGAAGCGCTGAAGTCGAAACCGGCCAAATCACGATGCATAGGGAGTTTGGCCATGTTCATCTGGTGGTTCACTGAGCGCACCGCGCGATCCGCATGTTCTTGTTGGAGCAGATGCTCAAGCAGCCATTTCGACGAGGTCGTTGAGGACTCGCCTTGCGAGGCCAATTCTTCCCATGCGCTGGCCATGCCATGCAGACGCAGTTCTTTGAGTTCCGCCATAAGATCACGCATTGCGAGTCTCCTCATCGGTGGTACGAAGCCGGTCGTAGCGCGCCGTATTGGCGACAGGCGCTATCTTGAGTTGCAGGCTGGTTTCGGCGGACGGAGGGGCTGCTGTCGATGTCAGTCGAGCCAGGACATTCAGGATGTGGTCAGCACTCAAGCTGCCTGATTCAAGTACCAACTCCACAGCCACCAATACGGCATCGAGCCCGGCGATGGGAACAGCCGCCAGTACCTGCGTCATGACTCGATCACCATTGGTGTGACGCCTCAGTCCGCGTTTTAGCAGCTGCAACGGCTTCGGCAGATCGGCAAACGGAGCGCCATTGCGCAGCGCTCCGGGCTTGCGCTCGATAAGCGGGATGTAATGCTGCCAGTCAAAACTGACCTGATCTCGATCAAACAGGCGCTCATGACTGGCAATCGTCGTTTCATCGGCGATGACAACTACCCGGGAAGGATACAGACGGCTGCTAACCCACTGGCCGACCCGCTCACACGGTACCGAGTAGCGATTTCGCGCCACGCTGATCAGGCAGGTGCTGGAGACCCGCACGGTGCGCTCGACGTAACCATCAAAGGCGGTGGGCATCGGCATCAATTCAGCGCGTTCCAGCTCCAGGACGTCTGCCACTGTCAGCCCGTTGTACTGCGGATGCATCAGCTCGTCCCAGAGCGCACGGCAGCGTTGGCCGAGCCAGGCATTCAGTTCCTCGAAGGTGTGGAACATGCAGTTTTGAGCATCGAGCCAGATGCGCCGTCGACTGTCTTGGACGTTCTTTTCAACGATGCCTTTTTCCCAGCCGGAGGCCACGTTGCAGAAGTCAGGATCAAATAAATAGTGCGCGCACATCACGGAAAACCGGGCATTGACCGTGCGGCCTTTGCCCTTGTTGACCTTGTCGACAGCGGTCTTCATG
>NZ_LXJP01000083.1:0-20555 GCF_001728855.1 Pseudomonas sp. AP19
CCGTGGGCCGCCGCGATGGGCCATCCTTGGCCCAGCGCGGCTAACCCGGCGTCCTGCCGGGTTACCCACGGATTCAAGCCTGCGTTCGGCCATCGTGGTTAACGGGGCCTGTCAGATCAAGATCAACAGCAGAGCAAGATCAAAAGCAGAGCACGGCGGCCTGGTAGCCGACCTGAGTGGTTGAAGCAAAAGCAGATCAAAAACACAGCAGAAGCAGATTAGAAGCTGCTCAGAAGCAAAACTGCTTTTCTGTGGGAGCTGGCTTGCCTGCGATGCGGCACCTCGGTATATCAGTGAGGCACAGTCGATGCCATCGCAGCGGTTCGGCGATCCGACAAGCCAGCTCCCACATTTGACTGAGTTTAGTCTCCAAGATCAGGTCGGCTGTCAGGCCGCCGTGCTCTGCTTTTGATCTTGATCTGCTGTTGATCTTAGGCGCCCCGTTAACCACGCTGGCCGAACGCAGGCTTTGGAGCGTGGGTAACCCGGCAGGACGCCGGGTTAGCCGCGATGGGCCAAGGATGGCCCATGGCGGCGGCCCACGGTCTGAAGCCTGCGTGAGGGCACACCGAGCCTAAGCGAGGTGCCGAGTGGTGGGGCAAGAGCCCTTTTGGTTGCTTTTGGGGCTCTTTTCCGAAAGTGACCCGCCGTAAGGGCGGAACCCTAAGCAGCCGTTACCGCAGCAACGGATATGTACTCAGCGCCCCCCCGACAACCACAGCACTCAACCCGTAAAAAAATGTGTAGATACCTATGCTCATCGCAGGCAGGCCCTGCTCCCACAGGAGAATGCATTCCAGCATGAGAACACGGTCACCGGTGGGAGCTAGCTTGCCTGCGATAGCGCCGGTGCGGGCGGCGCAAGGCTTCAGGGCCGATAAGCCCGCATGAACAACCCCACCACTTCCTGCACATGGGCTTCGGCGGCTTCTTCATCCAGTGGCCCGCCGCAGCCATACAGCAAGCAGAAGTTCGCCGTGCCCTTGAGCAGGCAAAAGAAATGCTCGGCCGCCGTCAACGGTTTGTCGATGCTCAGGGCGCCGCTCTGGTCGATCCGGCTGAGCAGGCGCTCCATGCCCTGCAGCATGCGCATGGGGCCGGCTTCAAAGAAGATCTGCGAGAGTTTCACGTCCTGATTGCCGGTGGTCATCATCAGGCGATGCAGGTTCACCGACTCCTCGCTGTTGATCAGCCGATGGAACCCCCGCGCGATATTCAACAACACAGTCTGCACCGGGATGCCTTCGGGCAATTCGAAGTACATCACCGGCAGTTGCTCCTCGCACTTGGCCACGACGGCGGCGGTGAACAACGTCTCTTTGTCGGTGAAGTGGCTGTAGACCGTCAGTTTTGACACGCCGGCCTCGAGGGCCACGGCATCCATGCTGGTGCTCGCGTAGCCATTGCTCAAAAACAGGATTTTAGCTGCTTCGAGGATTGCCTGGCGTTTTGCCATGTCCTTGGGACGCCCGGGGCTATTGGTGTTCACTGGATTGTCGGACATTTTCACCTTTAATACTGGACTGGCGAGTTTGGTATTAATAACATACTGGCCAGTATAATTATTCCTAGCTCCATTTGCGAAAGGTCCTTCAGCATGCGCAGCACTTTCCTGCCCCTTGCGTTGCCTGTCAGCCTGGTCTTCCTGTTGGCCGCCTGCGGCCATGAAGAAGCGGCCCAAACCACCGTCCGCCCGGCCATGGTGGTGCAACCGCAGCCTTCGGCCCAGGCGATGGACAGCTATCCGGGTGAGGTGCGCGCCCGGTATGAGCCGGATCTGGCCTTTCGTATCGGCGGTAAAGTCAGCAAGCGGTGGGTGGAGGAGGGCGAGCGGGTCAAGGCTAACCAGCCGCTGGCAGAGCTCGACCCACAGGATGTGCGCCTGCAACTGGAAGCCACCCGTGCCCAGGTCGCCGCCGCCGAGGCCAACCTGAGCCTGGTGCGCGCCGAGCGTGACCGTTACAAGACCCTGATGGACCGTCAGATGGTCAGCCGCTCGCAGTACGACAATTCGGAAAACCTTTACCGATCCGGTGAAGCGCGCCTGAAGCAGATCAAGGCTGAATTTGATGTGTCGAGCAACCAGGCCGGCTATGCGGTGCTGCGCGCCCCCCAGGACGGTGTTGTTGCCAAGCGCGCGGTGGAAGTCGGCCAAGTGGTGTCCGCCGGCCAGACGGTGTTCACCCTGGCCACCGATGGTGAGCGCGAAGTGCTGATCAGCCTGCCCGAGCAAGGCTTCGGCCGGTTCAAGATTGGTCAGCCGGTGTCGGTGGAACTGTGGAGCCAGCCAGACCAACGCTTTGCCGGGCGCATCCGTGAGTTGTCGCCTGCGGCTGATCCCAAGTCGCGTACCTTCGCCGCCCGCGTCGCCTTCACAGGTGGCAAAGTCCCGGCCGAACTGGGCCAGAGCGCCCGAGTGTTCATCCAGGCTGACGGCGTAATTCCTCTGTCGGTACCGCTGTCTGCGCTCAGTGCGGAGAACGGCGCGTCCTATGTGTGGCGTGTGCAAGCGGACAACACGCTGAAACGCACACCGGTGCGCATTGGCGCCTTCGGCGAAAAAACCGTGCCGGTCCTCGAAGGCTTGGCCCCCACCGATTGGGTGATTGCAGCGGGCGTGCATGTGCTCCATGAGGGCCAGCAAGTGCGCCCGGTGGATCGCTCCAACCGAGTTGTGAATCTGGCGGCCAAGGAGTAGTCCCCGATGGGTTTCAATCTTTCCGAATGGGCGTTGCGTAATCGCCAGATCGTACTGTTCCTGATGATCCTGCTGGCGGTGGTCGGCACGCTGTCCTACACCAAGCTGGGGCAAAGCGAGGACCCGCCGTTCACCTTCAAGGCCATGGTCATCAAGACCAATTGGCCCGGGGCCACCGCCCAGGAAGTCTCGCGCCAGGTCACCGAGCGTATCGAGAAAAAACTCATGGAGACGGGCGACTACGAGCGCATCGTGTCCTTCTCGCGGCCCGGTGAGTCCCAGGTCACCTTTATGGCCCGCGACGCGATGCATTCCGCGCAGATTCCGAACCTGTGGTACCAGGTGCGCAAGAAGATCAGTGACATCCGCCAGACCTTGCCGCCGGATATCCAGGGGCCGTTTTTCAACGATGAATTCGGCACCACCTTCGGCAATATCTACGCGCTGACCGGCGATGGCTTCGACTACGCGGTGCTCAAGGACTACGCCGATCGCATTCAGATTCAGCTGCAACGTGTGCCGGATGTGGGCAAGGTCGAGCTGCTTGGGCTACAGGATGAGAAGATTTGGATCGAACTGTCCAACCTCAAGCTCGCCACCCTCGGCCTGCCATTGGCGGCAGTGCAGCAGGCATTGCAGGAGCAGAACGCCGTCTCTACGGCCGGCTTCTTTGAAACCCCGACCGAACGTGTGCAGCTGCGCGTGTCAGGCAACTTCAAAACCGTGGAGGAGATTCGCAATTTCCCGATTCGCGTGGGGGACCGCACGTTCCGTATTGGCGACGTGGCCGACATCCACCGTGGCTTCAACGATCCGCCGGCGCCGCGCATGCGTTATATGGGCGCGGACGCCATCGGCCTGGCGGTGGCCATGCGCGATGGCGGCGACATTCTGGTATTGGGCAAGGCCCTTGAAGGTGAATTCGCACGCCTGCAGAAGAACCTTCCGGCTGGCATGGAACTGCGCAAGGTGTCGGATCAGCCGGCGGCAGTGAAAACCAGCGTCGGTGAGTTCGTACAGGTATTGGCCGAGGCGTTGGCCATCGTCTTGCTGGTGAGTTTTTTCTCACTGGGGGTGCGCACCGGTATGGTAGTGGCCCTGGCGATTCCGCTGGTGCTGGCGATGACCTTTGCCACAATGTATTACCTCGGTATCGGCCTGCACAAAATCTCCCTCGGCGCGTTGGTGCTGGCCTTGGGTTTGCTGGTCGACGACGCCATCATCGCCGTGGAAATGATGGCGATCAAAATGGAGCAGGGTTACGACCGGCTCAAGGCCGCCAGCTTCGCCTGGACCAGCACGGCGTTCCCCATGCTGACGGGCACCTTGATCACGGCGGCGGGCTTTCTGCCGATTGCCACCGCACAATCGAGCACCGGCGAATACACCCGCTCGATCTTCCAGGTGGTGACCATCGCGCTGCTGGCCTCGTGGGTCGCTGCGGTGGTGTTTGTGCCGTACCTGGGAGAAAAACTCCTGCCGGACCTGGCGAAAATTCACGCGGCCAAACACGGCACCGATGGCCCCGATCCCTACGGCACGCCGTTCTACCAACGTGTAAGGCGTTTGGTTGAATGGTGTGTGCGTCGCCGCAAGACCGTGATTGTCCTGACCTTGCTGCTGTTTATCGGCTCGGTGGCGCTGTTCCGATTTGTGCCGCAACAGTTCTTCCCCGCTTCCGGTCGCCTGGAATTGATGGTTGACCTGAAACTGGCGGAAGGCGCCTCACTGAGCAACACCGCCGACCAGGTCAAACGCCTGGAAGCCTTGCTCAAGGAGCACGCAGGCATTGAAAACTATGTGGCCTACGTTGGCACGGGTTCGCCGCGTTTCTATCTGCCCCTGGACCAACAATTGCCGGCCGCGAGCTTCGCGCAATTTGTGGTGCTGGCCAAAACCATCGAAGAGCGTGAAGGCCTGCGCACCTGGTTGATCGAAACCCTTAACGAACAATTCCCCGACCTGCGCTCGCGGGTCACGCGCCTGGAGAACGGCCCGCCAGTGGGCTATCCGGTGCAGTTTCGTGTGACCGGCGAACACATCGAGGAAGTTCGTGCCTTGGCCCGCAAAGTGGCGGCCAAGGTTCGCGAAAATACCCATGTGGTCAACGTGCACCTGGACTGGGAAGAACCGAGCAAAGTCGTCTACCTCAATATCGACCAGGACCGCGCCCGTGCCCTCGGCGTAAGCACCGCCAACCTGTCGAAGTTCCTGCAGAGTTCGCTGACCGGTTCCACCGTCAGCCAATTTCGCGAGGACAACGAGTTGATCGAAATCCTCCTGCGCGGCACCGTGCATGAGCGCACCGAGTTGTCATTGCTGCCAAGCCTGGCGGTGCCGACCGACAATGGCAAAAGCGTGGCGCTGTCGCAGATTGCTACCCTCGAATACGGCTTCGAAGAGGGCATTATCTGGCATCGCAACCGCCTGCCGACCGTCACCGTGCGCGCCGACATCTACGGCAAGGAACAACCGGCGACGCTGGTGCAGCAGATTCTGCCAACGCTCGCTGACGTGCGCGCAGAACTGCCGGACGGCTACTTGCTCGAAGTCGGCGGCACCGTCGAGGATTCTGCCCGTGGCCAGAACTCGGTCAAGGCCGGTGTGCCTTTGTTCATTGTGGTGGTGCTGACCCTGCTGATGCTGCAACTGCGCAGTTTCTCACGCACGGCGATGGTGTTTCTGACGGCACCGCTGGGCTTGATCGGGGTGACCTTGTTCCTGTTGGTATTCCGTCAACCCTTCGGCTTTGTCGCCATGTTGGGAACCATCGCCTTGTCGGGGATGATCATGCGCAACTCGGTGATCCTGGTGGACCAGATCGAACAAGACATCAAGGCTGGATTGGCGCCGTGGCAGGCGATCATCGAAGCCACCGTCCGACGCTTCCGCCCGATTGTACTGACAGCCCTGGCGGCGGTGCTGGCGATGATTCCGCTGTCACGCAGCGTGTTCTTCGGGCCGATGGCGGTGGCGATCATGGGCGGATTGATCGTGGCAACGGCGTTGACCCTATTGTTCTTGCCGGCCCTGTATGCTGCGTGGTTCCGAGTGAGGAAGGACGTCGCGTAATCATGCTGGCCACCGTTTCAGCCCTGATGTTGTTGTTGCTCGCCCCAGGCCCGACCAACACCCTGCTGTTCCGTGCGGGGGTGTTGTTCGGCTATCGGGCGTCGTGGACGCTGGTCTTTATCGAATGCCTGGCCTACTTGCTGCAGGTGTCGGTGTGGGGCGTGGCGTTGCTTTATCTCGCGGCCTATTCGCCAGGGATGTTGAACATCACGCAACTGGGGGCGGCCTGCTACCTGCTGTATGTCTCGTTCAGGCTGTGGCAGCGCAAAAGCAGCGCTGTCACTGCGGCCGGCGACGGTTTTTCCGGCCTGTATTTTTTCTGGCTCACCGTGATGAACCCCAAAGGCCTGCTGATCGTTTCGTTTATCGCACCGGCCGACGCCTTTACGTCGCTGCAAGGCTATGTGGGGTTCATGGCCACCCTTGCGATGGTGGTGATACCGGTAGGGGCGGCGTGGATCGTGCTGGGCAGCCGCTTTGAAGGCATTCAGAAGACGTGGTTCACGCCCTTGAAGATCAACCGCGCGACGTCCGTGGCTATCGGCTGTTTCGCGACGATCATGCTAGGGCGGCTGGCGGGCTCGGTTATTCATTGATTTACATGCCGATGCAAACCGCTATCGGCGGCGGTGGAACGTTCCTCTTTTTCACTCCACTCAGCATTGCCTGATGAACAGGCACGGGTTTCGACTTCGCCTGTTGGCGGTCGGGCCCGATTCAATGAGTTTATGGAGTGCCATATGTCGTTTTTTACTGAAATTGCTGCTTTTAAAGGGGCGTTTTTCGGCGCGTTGTTGGGCAATCATTTGCCTTGCAAACAGGTCGAGACCACCAGGCCGCAGAGGCCGGAGCATGGAAAGCCCGGGCCTCACCGCCCTCATTCCGTTCAGCCAGTGGTGGGTCACACCCAACCCGCCAAGCCGAGCTACGGTAAACCGCACTCACAGCCACAGCCACAGCCACAGCCACAGCCACAGCCGTACAGGCCTTTGTATCCGCTGTTTCGTTGAGTCGCTAGGCCGCTAGCGCAAGACAACTGCGCCCAGGTGTGTGAGGACCCACCTGGGCGCAGCAGAGTGAAGGGTGACGCTGGGGCATTACAGCGCGCCAAACACCTTCTTCGCCAGGCTGGTGGCTGCCGCCGCAGGGTTCTTGCGAATGGTTTCTTCCTGCTGCGCAATCATTTTGAACAAGCCATCCAGCGCCTGTTCGGTCACGTAGCTTTCGACATTGGCACTTTTGGCATCAACCGCGCCAAAGGCCGCCGCCTTGCCCGCCAGGGCGTTGTATTGCTGGGCGACGCCAACCTTGTCGGTGGCAGCCTTGACGATCGGCAGGAACTTGGCGCGGATCTCTTCGCGGCTGCTTTTGTTCAGGTATTGAGTCGCCGAGTCCTGGCCGCCAGTGAGGATGCCCTTGGCGTCGGTCACGCTCATGTTTTTTACCGCATTGACCAGAATCGGTTGCGCCTGGGTCACGGCGGTTTCAGCCGCCTTGTTCATGCTGGTTTCCAACTGCGTGACTTGATCGCCCATGCCGAACATTTTCAGCTTGTCGGCCACTTTGCCCAGCTTGCCTGGCAGACCAATCTTCACTTGTGGGTTGTTGCTGAAACCACCGGGTACGCCCAGTTGTTTCACGGCAATCTGCGCGCCTTGGGTCAGTGCATCCTTGAGGCCGCCGCTGGCGTCAGCCTGGGACAGGTTGCCAAGTGACAGGGCCATGGCGTTGGCGCCAAGCAGCAGGCCGGCGCACAGGGCCGTGAGGCGAAGGGAGTTACGGAGCATGGGCGCTTCCTTTTGATCGGGCTTAGGGGCTGGAAAGTATCAGTGTGCGACCGCATCCACCCGCAGGCGCAGTGGTTGCGGGTCTTGGCCGTTCAGCTGTACAGCGTGCCGTTCGGTGGTGATAAACAGTAGCTTGCCATCCAGCTCGATGCGAGCGCTCACCGAGTACGTGTGACCTGGCTTGATGTGGGCGGGGTCGTAGCTCAGGTGAAACGGCAGTGGTACCTGGCCTTTTACCGGGCCTTTCTGTTCAGCCAGGGTCACGGCCGGGGCGTCCATCAAGGACACGTCCTGCAGGCTGACGCTCAAGGTGGCGGTGGGCGGCAGGGCGATGCGTTGCAGGTAGAACACTTCACCGTCGAGGCTGGCTTTGGCGGCGGGGTTCATGGACTGGCAGGCTCCGAGCAGGGCGGTCAGGCCGAGGAGGATGATCTTTTTCATGGTGCAGCTCCTTTTCAACGGCGCCGGAATCCCCCCGACGCCTCATTCAATCTAGCGGCTTTCTTCAGGCGTGGCCGGTGCCTCGGCGGCGCCATCGACACGGTGCAACGCCACCTGGCGGATCGACAGGCGAATATCGGCCGGCAACACGCGTTTTGCCGCGCCTTCGGCCAGCTCACCCAGCAGGTCGTGGTAGCTCAACTTACCGGCGGCATCGCGGCGCAGCACATCTTCCTCCAGCAACGTCTGGATAAAATGTCGGAAAAGGCTCTTATCGAAGAATTCCGGGGCATTGAGGCCATGCAGGATCGACAGGCGCTGGGCCATGATCGTGCACAGGTCTTCCAGCTCTTCGGCGCTGATGCTGTTCTGGCCGCTGTTGAGCAGCAGCGAGATCGCCATGTAGAAGCGTTGCAGGGTCTGGGCGATGCTCTTGGACAGCAACGTCAGCAGCACAAAGTGCCGCGAACTCGGGGCCGGGCGCAGGTAGACCTCGTTTTCGAAGCGCAGCAGGCCTTGTTCGACAAACGCCTCAAGCCACTGGTCGACCACCGCGTCCAGCTCCTCCAGCGACCAGCGGATAAACAACTCCGATTGCAGGTACGGGTAGAGCGCGCGGGTGTAACGCAGGATTTGTTCGCGACTCATCCGCGAGCTGCTTTGGAAGAAGCTTGCCAGCAGCGCGGGCAGGGCGAAGATGTGCAGCACGTTGTTGCGGTAATAGGTCATCAGGACGGCATTCTGCTCGTCCAGGTACAGAATCTTGCCCAGGGCGTCACTCTGCTCGGACAGCAGGTCCATGTCCTTGACGTGCTTGATCAACGCCATGCCATCGCCTTCCGGCAAGGTGGTATGCGGCGAGTACGGCACGCGGCGCAGCAGCGCGAGGTACAGGTCCAACTGACGCGCCATGGCCTGTTCGTCCAGGGCCAGGCGGGTGGTGGACAGCAGCGCCAGTGCCACCAGGTTCACCGGGTTGACAGCGGCGGCTTCGTTCAAGTGGCGCGCCACCTGCTCACCGAGGCGGTTGGTGGTTTCGTTGAGCCAGGCGGGTTTGTAGTTCGGCCCCAGTTCCTGGTTGCGCCAGTCGGGTTGCTCGGTGTCGAGAAACTCGGCCAGTTTGATCGGTTCACCGAAGTTGACCGCGACTTGGCCAAATCGCTGCTTGAGCGCGCCGACCACTTTGAAAATATCAAAGATCGATTCTTTTTTCTTGCTCGCGCCGCGCAGCTCGCCGAGGTAAGTGCGGCCTTCCAGCACACGCTCATAGCCGATATACACCGGCACAAACACGATCGGCATGCGCGAAGAGCGCAGGAAACTGCGCAGGGTAATGGCCAGCATCCCGGTTTTCGGTTGCAGCATACGCCCGGTGCGCGAACGCCCGCCTTCCACGAAGTACTCCACCGGGAAACCCTTGGTGAACAGCGTGTGCAGGTATTCGTTGAACACCGAGGTATACAGCGGGTTGCCCTTGAAGGTGCGGCGCATGAAAAACGCACCGCCACGGCGCAACAGGCTGCCGATTACCGGCATGTTCAGGTTGATGCCGGCGGCGATATGCGGTGGAGTCAGGCCATTCTTGAACAGCAGGTACGAGAGCAGCAGGTAGTCGATATGGCTGCGGTGGCAAGGCACATAGATCACCTCATAACCCTGGGCGACCTTTTGCACACCCTCAATGTTATTGACCTTGATGCCGTCGTAGATCTTGTTCCAGAACCAGCTCAGTACCACTTCCAGAAAGCGGATCGCGGTGTAGGTGTAGTCCGAGGCGATCTCGTTACCGTAGCGCAGGGCCTGGGCCTTGGCTTTTTCCGGGGTGATTTTTTCGCGTTCGGCTTCCTCGCTGATGGCTTGGCGCACCAACGGCATATTGACCAGGCCCTTCACCAAATTGCGGCGGTGGGACAGGTCAGGGCCGATCACGGCGGTCTTCAGGTTACGAAAGTGCACACGCAGGATGCGCTGGGCCATCCGCACGGTGCGTTCGTGACCTTTATTGTGCTCGATCAATTCACGCAGGTTGATAGGCGCAGAGAATTGCACGCGGGTCTTGCGGCCCAGGATCAGAATGCTTAACAGCCGGCGTAGACGGCCGGTGACGGCCCAACTGTCGGCAAACAGCAGTTTCCACGGGCTGGACTCGCTCTCGGGCGACTGCCCCCAGAACACGCTGACGGGAATGATTTGTGCATTCTCTTCGGCGTGTTCGGTCAGGGTGTTGACCAGCCGGTTCAGGGTTGGCGGTGCGCCGCGCTTGTCCTGGCGGCCAAGCCAGTCCGGCTCCGGCGTGAGGTAGAAGAACGCGGCGGGTTCGATCAGCGGGCCCACCGATACCGGCAGCACCGGGCGCGGCAGGCCGGCCTTGGTGCACTCGGTATCGACCACGGCCAATTCGGTGAGGGAGGGCGATTGCAGGACGTAGAACACCGGCCGGCTGCGGTCGAGGTTAAGGGTTAGGGACGACTGGTTGATCGTCTCGGAGCGAACCCAGAGGTACAACAGTCGGCGCAAGGTGCCAAACACCAGACGGCGGAACGGGGAGCGGGTCATAGGCGTGCTGCTTCAAGTGGAAAAAACCGAGCAGGCGCTCGGGCGGGTAGTGTGCCGTATTCGCCGAAAATCGGCAAAAAAGCAGCGATGTAAACTTGAGTTGATCGTTTTTGAGCCTGTCTTATACTCGGCAGTTCAATGCGCACGACTCAACAATAAAAATGCAAGTGGGAGTAAGACAGATGGCAACGCGTGAAACCGGCAATGTGAAGTGGTTCAACGATGCAAAAGGCTATGGTTTTATTCAGCGTGAAGACGGCAAGGATGTGTTTGTGCACTACCGCGCCATTCGCGGTGAAGGCCACCGCTCATTGGCCGAGGGCCAGCAGGTGGAATACGCCGTGGTGACCGGCGAGAAGGGGTTGCAGGCAGAGGATGTCGTCGGGCTGTAACCTGTTTTTGCTGCACCGCTGAACCCTTGTGGGAGCGGGGTTGCTCGCGAAAGCGGTGTGTCAGTCACTGTAAAGGCGACTGATCCACCGCTTTCGCGAGCAAGCCCGCTCCCACATTTAATGGGGTTCACAAATCAGCTTCAGGCCGTCTTCCAGGTGATCTGCTCTTCACCGTCCACGCTGATGCGAATCCAGGTGTCAGCGCTTTCCTCGCCTTCTTCCTCAACCCAGGTACCCGGCGCGCAACGCACTTCGACGTTCAGCGCAGCAAACGCCGCGCGGGCGCAGGCGATGTCGTCGTCCCATGGGGTCTGGTCGCTTTCCAGGTACAGGCTGTTCCATTTGCCGACGGCTTTTGGCAGCCAGGTGATCGGCACGCTGCCGGCCTTGCACTTGTAGGTCTGGCCTTTCTGGACCCAGTCGGTGCACGGGCCCAGGGCAGCGCCCAGCCAGGCGGCAATGGCCTTGTGGTCGACGTCGGCGTCCTTCAGGTAAATCTCGATATCAGGTTGGCGCATGGATGTTCCTCGTTGCGGGATTCGAAAATCCATTCGCGGATGCTTAAAAGTTGGTTATTGAAGCACGAAATAATCGTAGCGCATCGACACTGTGACCTGCAGCGGCTCGGCCGCCTCAATCACCTCGGCGCGGCGCTCGGCACTCGCGCGCCAGCCATGGGGCGTCATCGCCAGCAGGTTGGCGCGGTCCTGGGGTTCGGCCAGGCTCAGGGTGAACGCCAGGGTTTCGCTGTGGGCGAGGCTCATGCCGTCCGGCACCAGGGCCAAATGCTTGTCGTCAGTGTATTCACGCACTTCGTCGTACAGGCGCTCGCGCAGCTCCATCAGGTGGCCCGCGGTCGGGCCGACCTTCATCAAGCCGCCGCCGGGGCTGAGCAGGCGTTTGGCCTCTTGCCAGTCCAATGGGCTGAACACGCTGGCGAGAAACTGGCAGCTGGCATCGGCCAACGGCACGCGGGCCATACTGGCGATCAACCAGGTCAGCGCCGGGTTGCGTTTGCACGCGCGCTTGACCGCTTCCTTGGAAATGTCCAGCGCGTAGCCGTCAGCCTCGGGCAAGGCTTCGGCGATTTGCGCGGTGTAGTAACCCTCGCCACAGCCGATGTCTACCCAACGCTGTGGCGCGCGCTCGGCGGCCAGTTCGGCCAGGCGCTTGGCCACTGGTGCGTAATGCCCGGCGTTGAGGAAGTCGCGGCGCGCCTCGACCATGGCCAGGTTATCGCCCGGGTCGCGGCTGTTCTTGTGCTGCACCGGCAACAGGTTCAGGTAACCCTGGCGCGCACGGTCAAAACGGTGCCCGACCGGGCACGCCACGCCATTGTCCACCGCATTGAGCGGTGCGCTGCAAATGGGGCAGGCGAGCATCAGGCGAGCAACTTGATCAGGGTGTGGTAGTAGATTTCGGTCAGCACGTCGAGGTCACCGGCCAGGATGCGTTCGTTGACCTGGTGGATCGTCGCGTTGACCGGGCCCAGCTCTACCACCTGGGTGCCCAGCGTGGCGATGAAGCGCCCGTCGGACGTACCGCCGCTGGTGGACGCCTGGGTCTCGCGGCCGGTAATTGCCTTGATGCTGGCCGATACCGCATCCAGCAACGCGCCCGGTTCGGTGAGGAACGGCAGGCCGGACAAGGCCCATTCCACGTGCCAGTCCAGGCCATGTTTGTCGAGGATCGCCGCAACGCGTTGTTGCAGGCCTTCCACCGTGGATTCAGTCGAAAAGCGGAAGTTGAACACTGCCGTCAGTTCACCGGGGATCACGTTGGTGGCGCCGGTGCCGGAATTGAGGTTGGAAATCTGGAAGCTGGTCGGCGGGAAGAAGGTGTTGCCGTTGTCCCAATGCTCGGCGGCCAGTTCCGCCAGGGCCGGTGCGGCCAGGTGGATGGGGTTCTTCGCCAGGTGCGGATACGCCACGTGGCCTTGTACACCGCGCACGGTCAGGGTCGCGCCGAGAGAGCCGCGACGGCCGTTCTTGACCACATCGCCGACCAGAGAGGTGCTCGACGGTTCGCCGACGATGCACCAGTCGAGGCGCTCCTTGCGTGCCGCCAGACGCTCGATCACCGCCTTGGTGCCATGGTGCGCCGGGCCTTCTTCATCGCTGGTGATCAGGAAAGCGACCGAGCCCTTGTGGTCCGGGTAGTCGGTGACGAACCGCTCGGACGCCACCAGCATTGCGGCCAGGCTGCCTTTCATGTCTGCCGCGCCACGGCCGCACAGCATGCCGTTTTCATCGATCAGCGCGTCGAACGGGTCGTTCTGCCAGGCCTGCACCGGGCCGGTCGGGACCACGTCGGTGTGGCCGGCAAAGCACAGCACCGGGCCTTCGTGTTTGCCGTGGGTGGCCCAGAAGTTGTCCACGTCTTCGATGCGCATTGGCTCAAGCTTGAAACCGGCGTCGCCCAGGCGCTGCATCATCAGCTTCTGGCAGTCGGCGTCAATCGGTGTGACCGACGGGCGACGGATCAGGTCGATAGCGAGTTGAAGGGTCGGCGAAAGGTCGGCATGGGCCGTCATGGGGAAACTCCGGGAAGCGTGTAAGGGGCGCGCAGGACGAATGTGGATACAGATCTTGAAATGGCGCAGGTTCAATGTGGGAGCTGGCTGGCCCGCGATAGCATCGCCGCGGTGTACCTGCCAGGCCGCGGCGTCTGCATCGCAGGCAAGCCAGCTCGCACAGAAAGCAGGGCTAGGCCAAGTCTCACAAAACGGCCGTTATCTTATAGCAAAACGGCGGCCAGAGGCCGCCGTTTAGTGCATTGCGCACGTTTTTACTCTGCCGTTGCCGGCTCACCCTTCGGTGCCGGTTTTGGCAGCGACGAGAGGAACGCCATGATCAACGCCGCCACGTACGGCAGCGATTGCACCAGCAGCATCACGACCCAGAAGCGAATGTCATTGCTCGGCAGGCCCTGCACCAGGTAGATCCCCAGCGCCGCGCCCCACAACAGCAGCATGATGAACATTTCTTCGCGCGCTTCGGAAATGGCTACCCAGAAGCCGTGGTTATCCGCGTTTTTCGGTGTACGAAAGAACGGGATGCTGGTGGTGAAGAAGCCATACAGCACCGCCTTGGCGATGGTGTGAGACAACGCCAACCCGGCCAGGGCCGCGCAGAACGCATCCTTGAGGTTCACGCCGACTGCACGGCGGTACAGGAAGATGATCTTGCCCACCTTGAACACGAACAGCGCCAACGGCGGAATCGCGAAAATCAGCAGCGGCGGGTCGACACGGGTCGGCACGATAATCATCGCCGCCGACCACAGCAGCGCGCCGACGGTGAAGAAGATATTCATACCGTCCGCCACCCACGGCAACCAGCCCGCGAGGAAGTGGTAGCGCTGGCCACGGGTCAACTCGGTGCCTTTACCGCGCAAGAGGCTGGCGGTGTGACGCTTGATGATCTGAATCGCCCCGTAGGCCCAGCGGAAACGCTGTTTCTTGAAGTCGATAAAGGTGTCCGGCATCAGGCCTTTGCCGTAGCTGTCGTGGTAATACGCCGCCGACAGACCTTTCTCGAACACGCGCAGGCCCAGCTCGGCGTCTTCACAGATGCACCAGTCGGCCCAGCCCAGTTCTTCGAGCACCGAGCGACGGGTCATGGTCATGGTGCCGTGCTGGATGATCGCGTCGCGGTCGTTACGGGTGACCATGCCGATATGGAAGAAGCCTTTGTATTCCGCGTAGCAGAGCTTCTTGAAGGTGCTTTCGTTCTGGTCGCGATAATCCTGCGGCGACTGCACCACGGCGATTTTCGGGTCGGCGAAGTGCGGCACCATGTGCTTGAGCCAGTTCGGCGACACGCAGTAGTCCGAGTCGATCACCGCGATCACTTCGGCATCCTTGGCGGTGTGCGGGATCAGGTAGTTAAGCGCGCCGCCCTTGAAACCGGCCAAGGGCGAGACGTGGAAGAACTTGAAGCGCGGGCCGAGGGTTTCGCAGTAGTCGCGCACCGGTTCCCAAACCGCTGGGTCCTTGGTGTTGTTGTCGATGATCAGGACTTCGTAGTCCGGGTAATCGAGGGCGGCCAGCGCGTCGAGGGTCTGTTTGACCATCTCCGGCGGCTCGTTGTAGCACGGCACATGGATCGACACTTTCGGGCGGTAGTCCGAATCACCTTCGACCGGCAGGAATTCACGCCGGCGTTTGTGAGTCCATACCGCTTCCGCCAATTCGTGGGCCTCGGTCAGCAACACGATAAACACGCCCAGCGCGCCGAGGGCCAGCAAGATCCCGACGGTCACACTGAACCAGGTGCTGTATTGCTGGCTGTAGTCGTAGCCAATCCACACCAGCACCGACCCGCACAGGAACGCGATGAAGGTCAGGAAGGTCCGGCCCCGCTGGCGCAGGGCCGAGCCGTCGATCATCAGCAAGGTCAGCGAGAGCAGTGCAAGCACCACCGAGCCGATGGCCAGCACGCGCCATTGCGGGATCGCGACCACCGGGCCTTCAAAGTTGAATTTCTGCTGACGCGCGGCGTTGTACACACCCCAGTAAGCGCCGGCTGAACCTTCGTCACTGACTTTCCACGGCTGGTCGAAGGCCTCGATCACGAAGTAGTTGTAGCCTTGGCGGTTGAGCTTGTTCACCAGTGTGCGCAGGTAAACCGCCTGGTCTGCCGGGGATGTTTCATTGCCCCCGCGCATGCGGCCGTTGCTCGGCCAGCCAACCTCCGACAGCAGCAGTGGCTTTTTCGGGAACAGTTTTTTCAGGTCCTTGGCACGGTCGAGTACGTACTGGCCGGCCTTGTCCACCGGAATGAATTCCCAGAACGGCAGGATGTGCGCGGCAATCAGGTCGACGTGCTTGGCCAGTTGCGGGTTCTTTTCCCAGATGTGCCATTGCTCGGACGTGGTCACCGGCACTTTTACCGCGGCACGCACGCGGTCCAGCAACACGATCAGCGCTTGTGGGGTGATTTCTTCCCGGAACAACGCTTCGTTACCGACCACTACCCGCACGACGCTGCGCGAACTGTTGGCCAGTTCGATGGCGCGCTGGATCTCACGTTCGTTACGTTCAAGGTCCGGGCTGATCCAGATACCCAGGGTCACGCGCAGACCGAACTCTTCGGCCAGCTTGGGAATATCGCCCAGGGTGCCGTCGACCGAGTAGGTACGGATGTTGTCCGTCAGCTTGCTCATGATCTCGAGGTCGCGACGCATTTCTTCGTCGCTGGGGTACTGGTCTTTCTGCGGGAACTGGCCTTGCTGGAACGGCGAGTAGGAAAACCCGGAGATCTGTTCGGGCCAGTTGGGGGCAGTGACCGGGCGGTTGATCAGCGCCCAGAAACCGGTGAACAGCGCGGCAATTGCCAGCACCACCACCAGGTTGAGTCCAAATTTACGCGATGACATGGCGATTTCGGGTTCCAAAGGGTGTGGAACGAAAAGAGGTGTCGGCCTACGCCGAACGGCGCGCATCCTACACCGGCCCGTCCCTGAGCGTATAGCAGACAGAGAAAAGCCGGACGTTAGTCAGCGAAACACCCGCTAAGTTCTTTACTTGTAGCTTGTCGCTTCGAACTTGTCGCTGCGTAGTCCATAATGCGCGCCGGTTTTTGGGGTATTGGTCATGAGCACAGAAGATCCGCGGTTTGCAGGCGTCGCCCGCTTGTATGGCATTGAAGGCCTGGAACGCTTGAAAGCGGCCCATGTGGCGATCGTCGGCGTCGGCGGCGTAGGGTCTTGGGCGGCGGAAGCCATCGCCCGTTGCGGGGTAGGCGAGATTTCGCTGTTTGACCTGGACGATGTCTGTGTCAGCAACAGCAACCGCCAGTTGCACGCCCTGGACAGCACCGTGGGCAAGCCCAAGGTCGAAGTCATGGCCGAGCGCCTGCGCGGCATCAACCCGGACTGCACGGTGCATGCGGTGGCGGACTTCGTCACGCGCGATACCATGGCCGAATACATCACCCCGAATATCGATTGCGTGATCGACTGCATCGACGCCGTCAACGCCAAGGCGGCGCTGATTGCCTGGTGCAAACGTCGCAAGATCCAAATCATCACCACCGGCGGCGCGGGCGGGCAGATCGACCCGACGCTGATCCAGGTGTGTGACCTGAACCGCACCTTCAACGACCCGTTGGCGTCGAAAGTGCGCTCCACGCTGCGCCGCGACTACGGTTTCTCGCGCACCGTGACCCGCCATTACAGCGTGCCGTGTGTGTTCTCTACCGAGCAGCTGCGTTATCCCAAGCCGGACGGCAGCATCTGTTTGCAGAAAAGTTTTGTCGGTGACGGTGTGAAGCTGGACTGCGCCGGTGGGTTTGGCGCGGTGATGATGGTGACGGCCACCTTCGGCATGGTGGCGGCGACCAAGGCCGTGGACAAGATTGTCGCCGGGGTGCGCAGGCCGTCTGAGCGGGTCAAACCCACTTAAATCTTACAGCCGAACATAGATCGAAATGTGCGAGCGGGCTTGCTCGCGAAGGCAGAGTGTCAGTCGATACATCATTGACTGAACCAGCGCATTCGCGAGCAAGCCCGCTCCCCCATTTAGTCTTATGTACGGCTCAATTCCCGCATGCGCTGCAGGACTGCATTGAGGCCATTACTGCGTGACGGCGACAACTGTCGCGACAGCCCCAACTGTGCAAACCAGTCAGGCAGGTCGACGGCCTGCAACTCGGCCGCAGACAGCCCGTTGACCCGTGCCAGCAGCAATGCCACCAAGCCACGAATCATCCGCGCCTCGCTGCTCGCGGCAAACTGCCAGTGACCGGCCTGCAAGCGGCCGACCAACCACACCAGGCTTTCACAGCCCTGCACCAGGTTGGCGTCGACCTTGTCCGCATCCGCCAAAGCCGGCAACCGCTCGCCCCATTGCATCAGCATCCGGGCGCGTTGCTCCCAGCTGCCCACGGCTTGAAACGACTCCAGCGCGCTGACGGCCTCCACCGGCAAGCTCATCGCAACATATCCAGCGCCTGGTCCAGCGCTTCAAAGAAACGCTCCAGGTCATCGGAATCGTTGTACAGCGCCAGGGACACGCGGATCGCCCCCGACAACTGCATGGCCTTGAGCAGCGGCATCGCACAATGGTGCCCGGCCCGCACGGCAATGCCTTGCTCGGTGAGCAGGTGCGCAAGGTCGGCGTTATGCACGCCGTCCACCACAAAACTGGCCAAAGCGACCTGCGGCGAGCCCAAGACGCGGATGCCATTGCGTGCCTGCAACCCGCGCAGCAGGTAGTCGTGCAGCGCGGCTTCATGGGCGACCACTGCCGGCTGATCCAGCGAACTCAGGTAATCCAGCGTAGCGCCCAGGCCGATCACGCCGGCAATCGGCGGCGTGCCGGCTTCAAAGCCCAGCGGGGCAGGGCGAAAGCTGGCGCTTTGGTAGTCCGCCTGTTGCACCATCTCGCCGCCAAACTGCCAGTGACGCAGGTGGTGCAGGGCCTCGTTGCGCCCATACAGCACGCCGACGCCGTCCGGGCCGTAGAGTTTGTGGCTGGAAAATACATAAAAGTCGCACCCCAGGGCCTGCACATCGTGCCGACCATGGACGATGCCTTGAGCGCCATCGACCACGGTCAGTGCGCCATGGTTCTTGGCGAGTGCCAGCAAGGCCTCCAGCGGTTGCCAGGCGCCCAGCACGTTGGACAACTGGCTCACCGCCAGCAGGCGGGTGCGCGGGCCGACCAAGGTGGTGGCGGCGTCAAGGTCAATCACGCCGTCATCACCCAGCGGCAATACCACCAGCGTGAGCGCGCGACGTTTGGCCAATTGCTGCCAGGGCAGCAGGTTGGCGTGGTGTTCCAGGGCGCTGATGACAATCTCATCGCCCGCATTGAATAAATGCTCCAGGCCATAAGCCAGGAGGTTCAGCGCAGAGGTTGCGCCGTGGGTAAAGATGATTTGCCCGCTGTCACCTGCGTTCAACCACTGCGCGACCTTGCTGCGACTGTCTTCAAACGCCTGGGTCGCATGGGCGCCGGGCAAATGCTGGGCACGGTGCACATTGGCGGCGCCGTTAGCGTAGTAATGGCTGATGGCATCCAGCAGGGCTTGGGGTTTTTGCGTGGTCGCGGCGTTGTCCAGGTAGGTCTGGTCTTGCCGTTGCAGGGTGGCGATGGCCGGAAAATCGGCGCGCCAGGGAGAGGGCACAAGCATGGTGTTCAAGACTCGTATAAGCGAGCCGCAACCCGAAGGCGCGGCCCGCTAGTGGCATCGAGTGGCTGCTTAGTTGTGAGCGTGCAGCGCTTCGTTCAGTTCGATGGCCGATTTGTGGGTTTTGCACTCCACGGCACCGGTCTCGGAATTACGGCGGAACAGCAGGTCAGGTTGACCGGCCAGCTCACGCGCCTTGACCACTTTGACCAGTTGGTTCTGCTCGTCCAGCAGTGCGACTTTGGTTCCGGCGGTGATGTACAGGCCCGATTCCACGGTGTTGCGGTCGCCTAACGGGATGCCGGTGCCGGCGTTGGCGCCGATCAGGCAGCCTTCGCCGACCTTGATCACAATGTTGCCGCCACCCGACAGGGTGCCCATGGTCGAGCAGCCGCCGCCCAGGTCCGAACCCTTGCCGACGAAGACGCCAGCCGATACCCGGCCTTCGATCATGCCCGGGCCTTCGGTGCCAGCGTTGAAGTTGACGAAACCTTCGTGCATCACGGTGGTGCCTTCGCCCACGTAGGCGCCCAGGCGGATACGCGCAGCGTCAGCGATACGCACGCCGGCCGGTACCACGTAGTCGGTCATTTTCGGGAACTTGTCCACCGAGAACACTTCCAGCAGCTCGCCACGCAGGCGGGCTTCCAACTGACGTTCGGCCAGCTCATTGATGTCGATGGCGCCCTGGCTGGTCCAGGCCACGTTCGGCAGTTGCGGGAACACACCGGCGAGGCTCAGGCCGTGCGGCTTGACCAGGCGATGGGACAGCAGGTGCAGCTTGAGGTAGGCCTCAGGCGTGGAGGTCAGTGCAGCGTCTTCGGCCAACAGGGTCGCGACCAGCGGCGTGTGGCTTTCAGCCAGGCGGCTCAGCAGGGCGGCTTGGGCAGCGTCGACGCCTTTGAGTGCGTCAGCCAGTTGCAGGGCCTGGGAGACGGTGAACGTAATGGCCTGGTTACCTTCGGTGTACCCGAGGATCGGCGCGATGGCCGCGACGATTTCGGCCGACGGGTTGAGCAGCGGTTGTGCGTAAAACACTTCCAGCCAAGCACCTTGGCGGTTCTGAGTGCCGACGCCGAAGCCCAGGCTGAACAGGGAATTGGACATGCTGTTACCTCTACAAAAATGGAAGGCTGGCCTACTTGAGGGCCGCCGAATAACTATCTGGCTTGAAGCCAATCAGGGTTCTGTCACCGAGATCAAGCACCGGGCGCTTGATCATCGAGGGTTGTGCGAGCATCAATTCAATGGCTTTCGACTGATCGAGATCGGCTTTGCGTTCGTCTTCGAGTTTGCGAAAGGTGGTGCCCGCACGGTTCAAAACCACCTGCCAACCGTGCTCGTTGCACCATTGGGTCAAGTGTTCGCGGTCGATACCGGCCGTTTTGTAGTCGTGGAACGCATAGCTCACAGCGTGCTCATCGAGCCAGGTGCGGGCCTTTTTCATGGTGTCGCAGGCTTTGATGCCGTAAAG
>NZ_LXJP01000084.1:0-19969 GCF_001728855.1 Pseudomonas sp. AP19
GGGCGGCATCGAATCTATACCGAAAAGCATCGGTCACGACTCATCTTCATCAGGCAGAATCGTGAACTGGGCTTTCCACTCGACGATATCCGCGAACTCATTGCGCTCGCGGCAGATGCTGATCGTCCGTGTGCTGATGCGTTGTCGGTGGTCAAGAAGCACTTGGCAGAAGTGGAATCTAAGGTAGCTAAGCTCCTGCAGATCCGGATAGAGCTGCTCTCAATGGCAGGCACGTGTGAGTCAAGATGCCTAGGCTCGAACACTCCAGACTGTACGATTATTGAGTCACTGTTCGAACCCGCTGCTGGGGCTCGCTCTGGTTGCTGCTCCTAGACGAGTCAAGAGCATAGGGGAGCAAGCTGCCATTGAAACCGAATAGCGCGATAGTCTCGACAGGGTCTTTCGAGCGTCCGTCTACACCAAACGGGCTGGTGCAAGATGTGTTCGGCAGACGCTTACTAAAGTGGTGCGCCACTGCTGGCATAAAAATATCAAGCTATAGTGTTTGGGGCCCTCAATCTCGTGACCGTACTGAGCGAACGCTTACACGGCAGACGTTTGCCAGGGCATATACCTATCAACTGAAGGAGCAAGTTCTATGGCCATCAAACCTGGGCCCAAGCCAATTGCCGAATCAACCGGCAAGACAGACCAGCGTCGCCGTGTAACCCCCGAGAACAAGCCTAAGCATCCCGACCTGGACGTGCATAAGCACAAGAAGGGTGATTGATGAGACCCCGCCAGACATGGCGGGGTTTTATTCTCGGTTAGCAGGTGTCACCGGATTTCCAGTGGGCATCTCCTAATTAATGCCGAAAAGCTTGTAGTAGGGTTGTTGAGGAGGACATGCTGGTGCGACTGTGTCGAGGAGCTTTCTGGATATTTCTACCCTTAACCCTGTCGGCTACCGATGGTAATGAGCGCTTAGAGAGGTCTACAGCCGACACATGCCAATGGCGTCGAAAACCATCATGGCGGATTTCTCCAAACGTTTACTCGTAGGCTTCACAACGCGATTGACGACTTGCTCGATATGCATGACTCCCAGGGTGAAAGCTGAGTGGGCATTTGAGGTGCTGACCAACCTGGCTGATGCATCGCAGCATGCAGCTATCAGGCGCTCGCACTGAGGGACGTAGACTCGAGCGGCGCCCTCGGCCCAGTCGAAATTTCAAACTCATTGCTTGACACTGTAGCTACTACAGGCTGTTCAATGACGCCATATCCTTATTGGTAGATGCGTCATGAGCCAGGAAAACCCGTCGAAAGCCAAATTGCACCTCGTGCCGAAGTCGGACGATTGCTGTTCTGCTGACCCCCGCGAGACCTTCGCCAAACAGGTTCATTCTCGTGCACATCATGTTGAGCATGGGCCTGATCACGCCGAGAGCTTGGGCAGAACGGGATCGCATGCGTGCGGTTCGAAGGATTCTCAGCCTTGTGGAGCCAAGTCCACCGACCATAATCAAGACCATAGCGCACACGATCATGGCACTTCAGCTCAAGCCCATTCCGATGCCGACCATTGCTGTTTGAGCAAAGTGGATTCCGCAGGGGCGGTGACTTCACATTCGGCCATGGCTGAGCCAGAAGGCACGACCCTGGTTCGGTATCGCATTGATAAGATGGATTGCCCTACCGAAGAGCGGCTAATTCGTAATCGCTTAGAGCCGATGCCTGGCATCGCACGACTTGATTTCAATCTGTTGGATCGTGAGCTGACAGTGCATCATCGCTTGGATGATCCGAAGGCGATAGTCATCGCTTTGACCGCGCTGGATATGGGGCCCAATCTCATCGAGGCCGGCGCAACCCCGAATGCCATTTCACCTGCTCTGACGACGCGCTTGAAAGGGCTGCTGGCGGTCAGCGGTCTAGCTGCCATCGCCGCTGAAGTGATCGCTTGGACGACCGGACAGGAGGGTTCTTTGCCTGTAATGTCCTTGGCTGCGCTGTCCATTCTTACTGCTGGTCTACCAACTCTGAAGAAGGGGTGGATCGCTGTAAAGAACTTCACATTGAACATCTACTTCTTGATGTCTTTGGCTGTCTTGGGTGCCATGGTGATTGGCAAGTGGCCGGAAGCCGCGATGGTGGTTTTCCTTTTCGCTATTGCCGAAGCCATCGAAGCACTCTCACTTGAGCGAGCGCGTAACGCGATTAAATCGCTGACTGCATTAGCTCCTGAGACTGCGGAAGTCATGACCGAAGCTGGCTGGAAAGAACACCCGGTTGAGAATGTCGTTCTCGGCAGCCGTATTCGTGTTCGCACAGGGTCGCGGGTACCGCTGGATGCGAGGGTGGAATCTGGTCGTGCTGCTCTCGACCAAGCCCCTATCACTGGTGAAAGCTTGCCAGTAGATAAGGCAGAGGGGGATCCGCTATATGCTGGCAGTATCGTGACAGACGGCGTCGTGGAGGCGACTGTCACGGCAGTCGCTGGCGAAAGTACGCTCGCTCGTATTGCTGCCGCGATTCAGGATGCGCAGTCTCAGCGGGCGCCGACGCAGAGGTTCGTTGACCAGTTCGCACGGTATTACACCCCAGCCGTAGTGGCGGTGGCATTTCTTGTTGCCGTTTTAGGCCCAGTGCTGCTTGGTGGTACGTGGGGTGAATGGTTGTATGAGGCCCTGGTGTTGTTGGTCATCGCGTGTCCTTGTGCCTTGGTCGTCTCAACGCCTGTCACTGTTGTGAGTGGTCTTGCCGCAGCCGCACGGCATGGAATCTTGATCAAGGGTGGTGCCTACCTGGAAAGCGGGCGCCTGCTGAAGGTGGTTGCTCTGGATAAAACAGGCACGTTGACTCAGGGCAAGCCAGTTCTGACTGACTCAGATATATTCAGTGACTTGTCTATCGAGAAGGCAACTTTGATTGCTGCGAGTCTTGATGAGCAAAGTACCCACCCAGTAGCGAAAGCATTGGTCAATGGGTGGAAATCGCAGCAGCCTGGCGCTGTGGCTCTGCCTGTCAGTGACTTCAGTGTGCTAAATGGCCGAGGCGTGAAAGGCACGATCGACGGTCATCTTTGGCATCTAGGCAACCATCGTTTGGTTGAGGAGTTGGGCGTGTGTTCTTCGGAGCTGGAGGCCAGACTTTCACGGCTTGAGGAAACTGGCAAAACGGTGATCGTGCTATGCGGCAATAGCGGCCCCGCCGCGATATTCGCGGTCGCAGACACAGTCCGACCGGAGAGTGTTGAAGCTGTGGCTGCTTTGAAGGCTTTGAACGTGGTTCCAGTAATGCTGACTGGGGATAATCCTGCGACGGCGAGGTCGATCGCTGAGCAATTGGGCATCGAGGATGCCCGTGGAAATCTGATGCCAGAGGACAAGCAGACTGCAGTCGCTGAACTCAAACGCAGATATGGCGCCGTTGGGATGGTTGGTGACGGCGTTAATGACGCCCCCGCCTTAGCGCAATCCGATATAGGTTTCGCAATGGGAGCCGCAGGGACAGCGACAGCTCTCGAAACAGCTGACGTTGCGATCATGGACGACGACCCTCGAAAAATCGCGTACTTTATCAGCCTGAGTCGCCGATCCGCCTCGGTTCTAAAGCAAAACATCATTTTGGCTCTGGGCATAAAAGTTGTCTTCTTGGCGTTGGCTCTCTCTGGTTTCGCGACATTGTGGATGGCCGTTTTCGCCGACATGGGGGCGAGCTTGCTCGTCGTATTCAATGGCTTGCGGCTGCTGCGTCGGTGAAATGGCTGCTGCGTTTTATATAGCTCATTCGCTGGAGGAGAGAACCATGCACTGCCCAGTTTGCAAAGAAGTACTGTTGGTAATGTCGGAACGTCAAAACGTTGAAATCGACTATTGCCCGCAATGTCGAGGTGTTTGGCTTGACCGGGGAGAACTCGACAAGATCATCGAGCGTAGCCAGCAGGAAGAACAAGAAGCTCGTTTTCTTCCACAGAGCGTATCTCAGTCGCTGCAAGGTACACCTCCGTCTGAACCTGTGTATGCCCAGCCGTCTTCTGGCCACCATGACAACAAACGCGGCACTAAGCACGGCCACTCCGCGCCGCAGCCTGGTCACGGTGGTGGTTGGCGGGACGGATATCAGAACGGCCATCAGAATCAGTCGAGGCATCAGGAAGAGCAGGTTTATCATAAGAAATCGTTTTTACGGGAAATTTTCGACTAATATTTGCTTGGATACAGCGATCCGCTAATCAGACTCCAGCCGGAAGATTTGATCAGCCGGCTGTAGCTTTTTCGAAACCCGGTATCCGGTATTCAACCAGTTTAGTAGAGCGGTTCCTCAGCCACTAGCGGGCCCGAAAATCCTGTAAAACCGTCTCTCCCCTTGACTTGCTCATCCCAATTACCGGGTAGGCGCTGCGTCGGTCACCTGACTCCATTCCGAGCGATCCCACGGGCATACCGAAGGCAGCTATTCCGTCCAGATTGGCTCGTCGACTTAGTTCAGCAATTTGTGTGACCGGAACATGGCCTTCGACGAATTTCCCACTTACAACTCCCGTGTGGCACGACGCCAGATTTACGGGTACGCCGAGCTTCTCGTTCATATCGCTAATGTTGTTTTCCATATAGTCGACCACTCCTTCAGATAAGCGATCCACCTGGTCCAGCAGCCACAGTTAGGGGCTTTGTAGACGGCAATTGATTACGCTGCCTGTAACAATGAGGCTGCATTTAGCGTTGCAACGAGTGCAATGACTTGAACGGTCTTTTTGAATGAATTCATGGCTGATGCTACTTAACGAAGAGAAAGAGAGGAGGAGTTAGCGTGCATAGCCTCACCGACGGTGGCCAGATGGCCGTGACTGGGGTTCAGTTCCAGCCGCTGGTTGATGCGCTGCGCGAAGTGGTTCTCGGGCAGCAGATTATTCAAGCCGATGAGACACCTGTGCAAATGCTCATGCCGGGAACTAAGAAAACCCACAGTTCTTATATTTGGTCCTATGCCACCAGCCAGTTCTCGGACGCGGCAGCGGTGGTTCACGACTTCAGCCCTAGCCGCGCCGGAGAACACGCTCGCAACTTCCTGAATGACTGGAAGGACAAGCTGGTCTGCGATGATTGTGTCGGTTACAAAGCCAGCTTCGAACTAGACGTGACCGAGATCGGGTGAATGGCTCATGCGCAACGTAATTTCTTTGAGTTGCACGCTAAGAATAAAAGCACGCTTGCGGAGCAAGCTCTGCGTTATATCCAGTTGTTGTACGAAATTGAAAGCGAAGTCGCGATCTGGGGCCGGATTTACGACTCCGAATACGGCAAGAAAAAGCTGTACGGGTGATGAATATGCTGCACGCCAGGTTGATTGCCTAGCGTGACCTCGTGCCTGAAGTCTCAGCCATCAGCAGAGCACTCGATTACAGTCTCGAACGCTGGGCAGCGCTGTCGCGCTACCTCGATGACGGGGCTGTACCCATAGACAATAACTGGGCAGAGAACCAGATCCGATCATAGGGCCTTGGGCGCAAGAACTGGCTCTTTGCAGGGGCCTTACGCAGCGGAAAACGTGCGGCAGCGATCATGAGTCTGATCCAGTCTGCGCGCCTGAATGGTCATGATCCGTATGCATATCTGAAGGATGCTCTCACGCGGCTGCCGACGCAGCGGGCGAGTGAAATCGATCAGTTGCTGCCGCAATCTTTTTAATCACGCAAGGCGTGATGCCCGGACGCTTATGGCGATACTCAAGCTAATGCAAAAGTTCTGACGATTGAGCAAGTGTGACGGCTTAACCCGACGGCAAGGGGAGGTGTCGAATATCGTCAACCATCAACGCAAAACGCCGTAATCGTTTCAATATGTAGCTTTCACTGTAGAGTTTAAAAGCGTTATGCAATGAGCTTGCAAGGTATCTAGAGAGCCGGAGTGATTCACTTGCTCGCCTTCAGAGATCATAGAGTATGCGACCTTTAAGTCACGACCGTATTGTCCACTCCATGGCATGCTTAGGCTTCATGCCCCGGTAGATTTATCATATCCACACGCAACTACATGGATATGTGCGCCGTGGCACCGTCACGTAGTTCGTCTCACCAGATTATGAGAGTATCAACTGATAAAAATCCACGTTCCTTGAACTACACTTTATCATCGGCAACTACGTTACTCACAAATACCTAAAGTGAAAGCGGGTCTGAACGCTTCCACATACATTGGACACTGAAATCCAGCTTGTGGATAAGCATTATCGAGCGCTGTTTCGGGGGGGGTATGGTGTTTTTTCGCACCACGGTTTTGGACCGGTAGGCGAGTTGAAAGCTTCGATTAGCAAGTTTTTTGCGCGCCGAAATGTATATCCGACGCGGTAGGCCAGAAGCGCCAAGTGAAAGACAAACTTGGATGAAACCTGAAGTGCCCGTGAGTCGGCGAAATCACAGGAGCGTATGTGATTGCTTCAAGAACAGCACGCTAGCGTTTTTCTAGAACATATCCTACGCCTCTGAGTGTATGTATCAGTTTGTTTTCAAAAGGATCATCCATCTTGGCTCTTAATCTTCTAATTGAAACTTCTACAACATTTGTATCGCAGTCGAAATTCATGTCCCATACCTGAGATATGATCTGTGTACGACTCAGGACAATTCCCGTATTTCTCATTAAATAGTGCAGAAGTGCGAATTCCTTCGTTGTTAAGTCGATACGCTGACCGTCTCTAAACGCCCTATGACGGCTTTGATCCAGCTCCAGATCGGCTACGCGAATGATCTCAACAGATGCTGGATTATCAGACCTGCGCATCAGTGCGCGAACTCGAGCAAGCAGTTCCGGGAATTCAAAAGGCTTAATTAGGTAATCATCTGCACCATTCTCTAGTCCTCTGATTTTATCAACCAAGCGACTTCGAGCAGTAAGCATCATAATTCTACAAAGACAATTGTTTCTTCGCAACAATTCAAGTACCTGCCACCCATCCATCTCCGGCAGGTTGATATCTAGGATGATTAACTCGTACATATGTTGTTTGGCCAGAAAAAGCCCGTCGTATCCGGTATGTACGCAATCCACGATATAACCGCTCTCCGTAAGGCCTTGGCGCACATATTCGGCAGTTTTTACTTCGTCCTCAATTACCAGAATTCGCATTGGATTTTGTCTCGATATGACTGAGCTGTTTTAACTACGCGAATGCGCTGTCATCATTGGCAGGAATGATAATTCAAAACCACTTGGGTGGGGGCTAAATAACGTACTTGTAATCAGTGAGCAATACACTTGATAACATCGCGATATATTATATCGTGGCTCGGACCAACCAGTTGCGGGTTATTTCTCTACTGCTGAATTGACCTTATGAAATGTTGGGTTGTTTTTTTTATTATGGCCATTTTATTCCGTGCAGATGAGGGCGATTTTTCTCATGCTGAAGAAGGCGGTCACTGGTGCAGTCATGAACTCCATCGGGACGCGGTGCGCGTACTCGAAGATTTACTCGAATTTTAGGTAAAAAAAAGCGCCCCAGGGGGGCGCAAAATATTCACCTTTTACCAAAGGAGCATTTAAGCAACTCAAGGTGAATTCTTTAAGCTCGCTATTTTTGTTTTAGGCGAGTCACATGAATAAATCGATCTTGTTTAGGGCTCACAGTATCGAAAGTGGATATTCAACGATCAGGCGTACTTCATCCAAGTCCGATTCGAATGCAGTGGCACGAGTATTTGCTTGACGTAATCGCAAGGAAAGATCTTTCGCCGCACCTGTTTGTACGACGTATTTGACTTCAATATCACGCTCCCAACGTTTTTGATTCGTGAGCGGATCGCCGTTACCATCAGTGCGCATATAGAATTGATTGGCGTTCGAATAGTCTGCACCAGAACCTCTGGCATAACGAGTCATGAACGATAGCCCCGGAATACCGTAGCTGGTCATGTTCAAGTCGTAGCGCAGCATCCAAGAGCGTTCCTTCGGTGAGTTGAAGTCGCTGTACTGTATTGAGTTGTCAACGAAGATTGAGTCTGATTGACGAAGGTAGTCGAAGTCGTCATCGCCATTGTTTCGCTGATGAGACAGTGCAAGAGTATGCGCACCGTACCGGACGCCGAGCTTGGCGCTCCATATATTGTTGTCGAATTCGCCCAGGCGCTTCTTGCCTTCATCTACAGCTTTGTAGTAGTTGAATCCGCCGATAAGCGTCAAATCATCGCTGAGTGGGTAAGTGAGGCTGCTACCGGCATAGTATTGATTCCAAACATCCTTCAATTGGCTGGCGTAAAGGCTCACCGTGATGTTGTCGTTGACTTGGTAATCACCGCCGCCGTACCCAATCCAAGGCGAGTTGACCGGGCCGGCATAAAATGTGGCAAAGTTATCGTTCAAGTTGCTGGAACCAGGCTGGCTCATCGCATGCAGTCGACCACCCTGCAAGGTTAGGCCTTGAATGCTACTATTTTCGACCGTCACGCCGCGGAAACTTTCAGGGAGTAAGCGAGAATCTCCCGATGCCACGACGGGTGTTGCGGGGAAAACATCTCCAACCTTTACGACAGTATCAAACAGCCGAAACTTCGCTGCTCCACCCACCTTAGTGTATTCATCACGTGCTTCGCCGTCACCGTTAACAGGCAGCACGTCAAAGCTGCTACGGCCACCGTTGCGCCCGCCACCAGTATCAAGCTTGATGCCAATCATTGCAAACGCATCTATACCAAAGCCCACAGTGCCCTGCGTAAAACCAGAGTTGAATTTAGTGATTATCGCATGTGCCCAAGCTTCGGAATAACCGTTGGTATTGCCTTTGCCGCTGTTGAAAGTCGGCGCAGATGCATCACGATTATCACGATTGAAATAGAAGTTGCGGTTTAGAACAGTAAGGCTGCTACCTTCAATAAAACCTTCTGGTTTACCTTCCGCTTGTGCCGTGAGGGCATAGCTTCCAGAAAAAGCTGAAACCGCAGCCAAATACAAAGTTACTTTGTGTCTCATGCGATGCTCCTTTGATTACGGCAGTTTTTATTATGATTTACCTACGCGGGTATAGTCTGTTGTTTTGGCCCGGTGGAGCACTTAGAATAGCGCCTGGGTCATATTTGCAGATCAAAGATAACGAGTCGGTGACGGGGTGATTACAATTCTGTTATCAGGTATTTCCACCGTTGCAGGGCTTCCAGAATCTTTTTCACTAAATCCCTGCGTTTCGCCTGAAAGCTTTCTATTTCGACTATCCCCCCAGGGTTTCTAACGAAATTGTAATTTTATAGCCACCCCTCTGATAGTGATCGCTGATTAGAGTGCCATCACCTGATCCAGAGGAGCTTGGCAGCTGTTTAGGCGTTCTCGCCAAGCTTTATCAAAGTTTGTGCATGAGGACTATCAAAGTGCCCTGGTATAATCACATTGCTTTATCTAAAACCCCCATCTTTCCTTTGAAAGTCTTTGTGTTCTGTATGGTCTTGTCTGGATTGTGGGTGCCTGCCGCATTTGCCCAGAGTCTCAGTCTGGCTGAAGCGCTTTCGACGGCAATAGACGCTAACCCCGATCTTGCAGCAGCACGTCAAGAGATCGGAATCTCTGAAGGAGTGCGCAAGCAGGCTGGACTCATCCCCAATCCTGAAATTTCTTATCAAGTAGAAGACACCCGTCGTAATACCAGCACGACGACTGTCGCGCTTAGTCAGCCGTTAGAGTTGGGTGGCAAGCGACGTGCTCGTGTCGAGGTTGCAACCTACGGTCAAAGCGTCGCGCAGTTAGAGCTGGACCGTCGAGTCAATAGCCTTCGTGCAGATGTTGTTCAATCTTACTACGCTGCTTTGAGAGCTCAGACCGGCTTGAATCTGGCAAAACAATCATTGGAGCTCACCGAACGCGGTCTGCGCATCGTCGATGGACGGGTGCGTGCCGGTAAGTCCTCGCCGGTGGAAGCCACGCGCGCTCAGGTGCAACTGGCTGAAGCCAAGTTACAGGTAAGGCGCGCTGAAACCTTGAAGTCAACGGCTTACCAGCAATTGGCCCAGTTAATAGGCAGTTCGGTCACTGCATTTGATCGTCTTGACTCGCCAGACCTATCTCCCGGCAAGCCGCCGCAAGCTACAGAATTACTGGCGAAGCTCGATCAAACCGCAGATATGCGTCAAGCGCTTGCTCAAATAGATAAGAGCGATGCCTCACTAGGCGCGGAAAAGGCGCAGCGCATCCCGAATCTCACCGTGAGTGTTGGTAGCCAATACGACCGCTCTATTCGCGAGAGGGTCAATGTCGTGGGGCTGTCGATGCCTTTACCGCTGTTTGATCGCAATCAGGGCAACATTCTTTCCGCTTCTCGCCGCGCAGATCAGGCCCGAGACCAGCGAAACGCTGTTGAGCTCAGGCTACGTTCCGAAACTCAAACCGCAGTGAATCAGTGGGCTACCGCCATGCAGGAGGTCGAGTCCTATGACAAGACGATCCTGCCTTCAGCTCAACAGGCCGTGGATACCGCAACTCGTGGATTTGAGATGGGCAAATTCGGTTTCATCGAAGTGCTGGATGCTCAGCGCACCTTGATAGTTGCTCGTGGCCAGTACCTCGACTCTTTGGCGGCTGCGACCAATGCGCGTGCTCAAGTGGAAAGGGTGTATGGCGACGTCGGCTTGACTGCCAATACGCGCTGAACAGGCCAGGCATTTTCCTTGTATGCGTCTTTGAATAAGCCGGTACCTAAGATCAGCAGGAGTAGCAATGGATAACAAACGCAAGATCGCGCTCGCGGTAATCGCTGTGGCAGTCCTCGGATTTGGCAGTTTCGCCTGGAACTCCAGTTCCGAGCAGCCTCCAGTCAGTAAGGCCGAACATGGCACTGAAGATGGCCATGAGAGAACTGCTGTAGCACCTGCTAAAGACGGGGGGGATGAAGGTCACGGTGAGGAAGGCCACAGCGAAAATGCCAATGAGGAAGAGGGCAAGATGACGCTTAGCGCCGAGCAGATTGAGGCTGCGGGCGTCGTTCTGGAAGCAGCTGCTCCCCGTGAGATTAGCACTATTGTGACTTTTCCTGGCGAAATACGGTTTGATGAGGACCACACCGCACATGTGGTACCTCGCGTTCCTGGAGTTGTTGAAAGCGTTCAGGCGAACCTGGGCGAGTCGGTCAAGAAGGGCCAAGTCCTTGCGGTGATTGCCAGTCAACAGATCTCGGATATGCGCAGTGAGCAACAAGCTGCACAGCGACGTGTTGAGTTGGCACGCTTGACTTTTGACCGCGAGAAGCAGTTGTGGCAGGACAAAATCTCCGCCGAGCAAGATTACCTTCAGGCGCGACAAGCTTTGCAAGAAGCTGAAATATCACTGGCCAACGCTAAGCAAAAGGTCGGAGCAATCGGCGCTTCGGTCAATTCTGCAGGCGGTAACCGCTATGAACTGCGTGCGCCTTTCGACGCAGTTGTAGTGGAAAAGCACCTGACCGTCGGTGAGGTGGTCAGCGAGGCAACCAATGCTTTCATCCTGTCCGATCTTAATCAGGTGTGGGCAACTTTCGCGGTTCCTCCTGGCGATCTCGGAAAGGTCGTGACTGGCCGCTCGGTAAAGGTTTCTTCTCCTGACATGAAGGCTGAGGTCGAGGGCAAGGTGGGTTACGTAGGCAGCCTTTTGGGCGAGCAGAATCGTGCAGCGCCCGTCCGTGTCACTCTGACCAATCCCAATGGGGCCTGGCGACCGGGGCTGTTCGTGAGCATCGCAGTCACGTCACAAACTGATCAAGTTGCTGTAGCTGTTCCAGAGTCAGCGGTGCAGACCGTCGAGGAAAAAACTGCAGTTTTCGTGAGGACCACTGAGGGCTTCGACACTCGCAGGGTAACTCTAGGTCGCCGTGCCGGTGGCTATGTGGAAATAACCGAAGGCCTCCAATCGGGTGCCCAAGTGGCAACCAGTGGCAGCTTCACGCTCAAGTCTGAGCTTGGCAAAGCGTCTGCCGAGCATGGCCACTGATGCGAATTTACAGGATGATTTCTTATGTTTGAACGTATCATCAGATTCGCCATTGAGCAGCGCATCGTAGTAATGATCGCAGTTCTAATCATGGCCGGTATAGGTATCTACAGCTACCAAAAACTGCCCATTGATGCGGTGCCTGATATCACAAACGTCCAGGTGCAGATTAACACTGGCGCCCCTGGTTACTCGCCGTTGGAAACCGAACAGCGGATCACGTTTCCAGTTGAAACGGCCATGGCCGGTCTTCCGGGCCTTCAGCAAACCCGATCCCTATCTCGCTCCGGCTTGTCACAGGTCACCGTGATCTTCAAAGACGGTACTGACATCTTTTTTGCCCGCCAACTCATTAACGAGCGTTTGCAGGTTGCAAAGGAACAGTTGCCAGATGGGGTCGAGGCCGTCATGGGGCCTGTATCCACCGGGCTTGGTGAAATCTTCCTGTGGACCGTTGAAGCGGAAGATGGCGCACTCAAAGAAGATGGTACTCCTTACACTCCCACCGACCTGCGAGTGATCCAGGATTGGATTATCAAGCCGCAGCTGCGCAACGTCCCTGGTGTTGCCGAGATCAACACCATCGGTGGCTTCGCCAAGCAGTTTCTGATTGCGCCGGACCCGAAGCGGTTGGCTACCTACAAGCTGACACTTAATGACCTGGTAGTTGCATTGGAAAGCAACAACGCCAACGTGGGCGCCGGTTACATCGAGCGTAATGGTGAGCAGTTGCTCATTCGTGCGCCGGGTCAGGTAAGCAATATCGAAGATATTGCCAACATCGTAATTACCAGTGTAGATGGCACGCCGATTCGCATCAGCAACGTTGCTGAAGTCAGCATCGGTAAAGAACTGCGAACGGGGGCTGCTACTGAGAATGGTCGCGAAGTAGTACTCGGTACCGTATTTATGCTGATTGGTGAAAATAGTCGTACAGTGTCCCAAGCTGTGGCCACCAAATTGACCGACATCAACCGCACCCTGCCGAAGGGCGTGGTTGCTGTGACCGTTTATGACCGTACCAACTTGGTTGAAAAAGCCATTGCGACGGTGAAGAAGAACTTGGTGGAAGGCGCGATTCTGGTAATTGCTATTCTCTTCCTGTTCCTCGGCAACATCCGCGCAGCACTGATCACCGCAATGGTGATCCCGCTGTCCATGCTATTTACCTTCACAGGTATGTTCAACAACAAGGTTAGTGCAAACCTAATGAGTTTGGGAGCACTCGACTTTGGCATTATTGTAGATGGTGCCGTGGTTATAGTAGAAAACGCGATCCGCCGACTGGCTCATGCGCAACACAAGCATGGTCGCATACTCACCAAAGCAGAACGCTTCCATGAAGTCTTTGCCGCTGCAGGTGAAGCTCGCCGGCCACTGATATTTGGCCAGTTGATCATCATGGTAGTGTATCTGCCGATCTTCGCCCTAACCGGCGTCGAAGGAAAAATGTTCCACCCCATGGCATTCACTGTCGTAATGGCGCTGCTGGGGGCAATGATTCTTTCCGTAACCTTTGTTCCTGCTGCTATCGCCATGTTCATCACTGGCAAGGTCAAGGAAGAGGAGGGCGTGGTAATGCGCACCGCCCGACAGCGCTATGAGCCGATACTGCAATGGGTTCTTGGGCACCGGAACATTGCGTTCTCGGCTGCAGTAGCTCTGGTCGTACTTAGCGGTATACTTGCAAGTCGTATGGGTAGCGAGTTCATTCCCAGCCTTAGTGAGGGCGACTTTGCGATGCAGGCTATGCGAGTGCCCGGAACGAGCCTTACTCAGTCCGTCGAGATGCAACAGCGCCTGGAGAAAGCGGTAATAGCGCAGGTCCCAGAAGTAGAGCGGATGTTCGCACGCTCGGGTACTGCAGAAATCGCATCTGATCCAATGCCGCCTAACGCCTCTGACGCCTACATAATGCTTAAGCCTCAGGATCAGTGGCCAAATCCCAATAAGCCTCGTGATGAGCTGATCGCTGAGGTGCAGAAAGCCGCAGCAGGTGTCCCGGGAAGCAACTATGAGTTGTCCCAGCCGATCCAGTTGCGTTTCAACGAGCTGATTTCGGGCGTGCGTAGTGACGTTGCGGTGAAAGTTTTTGGCGATGACATGGACGCGCTCAACAGCACCGCCAACAAAATCGCGGCATCGCTTAAAGCGGTACCGGGCTCATCGGAGGTCAAGGTTGAGCAGACTTCCGGCCTTCCTGTGTTAACCATCAACATCGACCGCGAAAAAGCAGCACGCTACGGTTTGAACATCGCGGATGTGCAAAACTCAATTGCTATTGCTGTGGGTGGCCGCCAGGCAGGTACATTGTATGAGGGCGATCGTCGGTTCGATATGGTGGTGCGACTGCCTGAGACCGTGCGCACTGACGTAGCGGGTATGTCCAGCTTGCTGATTCCTGTGCCTGCTAATGTTGCTCAGGATGCTAATCAGATAGGGTTCATTCCTCTGTCCCAAGTCGCTAATCTTGACTTGCAGTTGGGCCCGAACCAGATCAGCCGCGAAAATGGGAAACGGCTGGTAGTAGTTAGTGCAAACGTTCGAGGCCGTGACCTAGGCTCGTTCGTTGAAGAAGCGACTAAGTCGCTGGCTACTGTGCAGATCCCAGCAGGCTACTGGACTACCTGGGGTGGCCAGTTTGAGCAGTTGCAATCAGCAGCCAAGCGTCTGCAGATCGTTGTTCCAGTCGCATTGCTTCTGGTCATGACACTGCTGTTCCTGATGTTCAACAACTTGAAGGATGGCATGCTGGTCTTCACCGGAATTCCATTCGCACTCACCGGCGGTGTAGTTGCACTGTGGTTGCGGGATATCCCGCTGTCTATCTCGGCGGGAGTTGGCTTCATTGCGCTGTCCGGTGTGGCAGTTCTAAACGGCCTGGTTATGATTTCTTTTATCCGCGGGCTGCGGGAGGAAGGACGTACCCTCCGGCAAGCGGTAGATGAAGGCGCGTTGACACGGTTAAGGCCCGTTCTGATGACAGCCCTAGTCGCATCCCTCGGATTTATCCCGATGGCTCTCGCAACAGGTACCGGTGCTGAAGTTCAGCGGCCACTGGCGACAGTGGTGATTGGCGGGATTCTTTCGTCTACCGTGCTTACTCTGTTGGTGCTTCCTGCTCTGTATCAATGGGCACACCGCAAAGATGATGATGGTGATGAAGCGGGTAGCTGATAGCCCATAACAGAAGCCCACAGCAACGTTGTGGGCTTTTCATTCTGGATATTGTTGTCACCTTTCAAAATTGTAAGTTTACCGTCATGCCGGTGATGCCTGTGAGTTGATAAGGTTACTCCCAATAAGATTGATATTGAGAGGACCTTATGAAAAAGCTTATCATTGCGGCAGCCCTAGCTGTTTTGCCTATAGTTTCACAAGCTACTACGTTTTCCGAAAAGAAGCAGTTGCAATATATTCAGGAACATCAGAACGCCGTGGCTAGCTATGCGGCGAAAAATAATAAGCCAATACCAGAGATTCAGGACTACAAGTATGGAATGAAGATTGATGTTGCAAAATTTGTGCGTCAGTCCCAGGATCCCCGTACTTGCGAGGTGTATCAACGGTTGATGACCTACGAAGACTCGCGGGGTGAGCTTAATACGATTCGTTATTCTTTGTTTTCCCAATGTGTCAACAACAAAAATTGAATGCATCGATAGGATTTTTAGAGGCCATAGAAAAACGCCAGGCGATGCCTGGCGTTTTCTATGGTCCTTGACATGTTTTAACCAAAGATTGTCAGTCCTTGCCCCCCTCCCCAAAAGTAAGTCAAGTCCAGCTAAAAAATTTAGGCCGGCGAATTTGCACTCAGAAGCAGCGAATTTTGAAAAAAACTGATTTCTGTGACATCCAGGCAAAGCATGAGCACTGACTCAGTCGAAGTGCGGCTTGATAAGGGTGTTTATTGGAAAGTTTATAATTGGCTCGGGGCTTAGGCTTACTTAAAGACTTAACTCCGGATAATTGCTTTAGGTGAGTCCTCAGGCTTTGAACGAAAAACGAAAGTCGATGGTGTGGCAGCAAGTTCTGGGTCGTACTAGCTTGCTACCCAACCAAAAATAAACACTGAATATATGGGCTTAGCTCGACGACACGTACGTTTAGCAGGTTGCTTCTTGTTTAAACTGATGGGCGCTCGTGAGAAAATGGATCACTGGTTGGTAAGTTGATACTTAATTGGTGTAATTATTGGTGTCGTTACTGGTTTTCATGTTTTGAGAAAGTGCTTAATTGTCCAAGATCTAAAGTGCCATCATGTATATGCTCTTATCAGAATTGTAATCTCTGGATCATGCTAGAGTTATTTGTTCAGTTTATTATTAGGGTTTTTTGGTGTTTGTTGGGTGGCACAGCTATTGTCGAGGTGCTGCATCATTTAGTTCTGAAATTACATGCAGTTCACTTTTTTTCACTTCGGGTTGTTTAGTCTTTGTAGATGGAAAATACAAGCATGTCGATCATAGCTTTGCTTATTCGTTATCTAGGCATTGGATTCGTAGCAACCGGGGGGCACTATTTTGTATTTCTCCTGCTTATTGTAAATGGAGTTACTGATCCAGTGTTAGCCAGCGTTGGCGGAGGCGTGATAGGCGCTATTATTAGCTATATTGGTAATAGAAGGCTCAGTTTCGTGGCGACGGGAATTTATAAGCTTCAACCTATCAGGTTTGTACTTGTCTCGTTGGCAACTAATATCGGTAATGGTGTAGGTATGTGGGTTCTGATTAAATTCAATCTCTCACCGCTTGTCTCTCAGATTTTAGTGACTTTAACCCTAACTGCGCTCGGATTCACTGCGCATCGTTTCTGGACATTCAATCATGCGGACATCACATCGGCTTTCCGAACGCGCTGACCCCTTGTTAACAATAGTGGTTCCTTGCTTTCAAGAAGAGCAAACCATTCCGGAATTTCACAAGCGCATCACCAGAGTTGTAAAGCGCCTGCCTGTTTCGTGCGAGATTCTCTATGTCGACGATGGTAGTAGCGATCAAACTGCAGACCTACTTCGACACTATCAAGATGGATCAAATGTACGATGCCTGTTCCTAAGTCGGAACTTCGGAAAAGAGGCTGCGTTAAGTGCAGGGATCGACCATGCACGCGGTAGCGCATTGATCTTCATTGATGTCGACCTTCAGGATCCACCTGAACTCATCTCGAGTATGGTATATCATTGGCAGATGGGTTACGACGTTGTGAACATGCAACGCGACTTGCGAACTGGCGACTCCTGGCTAAAACGCACGAGTGCACGTAGCTATTACTGGATCATGCAGCGCCTGGTGGAGAAAGTTGATCTTCCGGTGGATGTCAGTGACTTCCGTCTGATTGGTCCTGCTCCATTGGCCGCCTTAAGAGCGCTGGACGAACGCTCCAGAATTCTTAAGGGTTTGATCGGCTGGGTAGGCTTTCGCACCATTGAGTTACCCTACAATCGCACTTCCCGTCATGCCGGCAATACCAAGTGGAACGCCGCTAGCCTGCTGGACCTAGCCATCGAAAGTATTCTCAGCTTCTCCCGCAAGCCGCTTCGTATATTCAGTCTCATTAGCTTCAGTTTCTTTGTCTCCAGCATCTGCTACCTGCTCGCAGTACTGGTAGCAGGCTCCTTTGACATCCATCACCTGCTTGTCGGAATTGCTTCATTCATGTGCGTGGGTGTTGCACTGGTGGGCGAGTACGTAGGCGTAACGCTCGCGGAGGTCAAACGCCGCCCCCTTTATTTTCTAAATAGTAATAATGAAGCGCGACCCATGACTATTCATCCTCCGGCTTCCTCACTCGAGGGTAAGAAATGCTGAATTTGAAAAGCGAGCGAACATTGTGGTTCATCCTGAGTTCGATTCTGCTTTTGCGTCTCCTGGGGCTGGGCGTATATCCCCTGATGGATACCTCTGAAGCACGCTACGCTGAAATGGCACGCAAGATGGTTGAACTGAGTGACTGGGTGACTCCGATGTTCGATTACGGAGTTCCATTTTGGGGCAAGCCACCGCTGTCTTTCTGGACCCAAGCGGCGAGCATGACGGTATTCGGCACCAATGAGTTTGCTGCTCGATTCCCAGCCTGGTTTCTCCACTTGGCAAGCTGCTTCATCATCATCAGGCTCGCGACACAGGAGGTATCGCGCAAGGCGGGCATTTGGGCAGCCATCATCTTTTCCGGCACGGCGCTGGGCTTGGTGTCCAGTGGTGTTGTGCTGACTGACCCCGTTTTATCGTTCTCGATCCTGTTGGCCAGCTATGGTTTCTGGCGTTGGATGAAGTGCGCAGGCAAAGGGGATGCCTACCTTATGTTCTTAGCTCTCGGCTTGGGCCTGCTTGCTAAAGGGCCACTGACCTTGGTACTGATGGGCGCGCCAGCATTTTTTTGGATCGTCATCTACAAGCAATGGAATCGGGTATTGAGGCTTCCTTGGGTAACGGGGATTGCTCTCATGTTAGGTATATCAGTGCCTTGGTACATTGCAGCCGAAATGAAGACGCCGGGTTTCCTTGAGTATTTTTTTGTCGGCGAGCACTGGAGCCGATATGTTGTAAGTGATTGGGCCGGGGATCTCTACGGGAGTGCTCACGCCAAGCCCTACGGCACCATATGGATTCAGCTTGGCTTAGCGTTGCTTCCTTGGACTTTCTTTCTACCCCTCGTTATTAGCAGGCGTGGGACGATGCAGCGCTTCGATGTATACCTTTGGCTTTGGGCATTGGCGACACCTGTTTTCTTTACTTTCTCTGGTAACATTCTCTGGACCTATCTTCTTCCTGCTCTGCTTGCATGGACGCTACTCCTTGCCGAATGTATCAGCGAAGTGGGCAGAAAGACTGCTTGGGCTGCTGCAGCGAGCGCTCTGATGCTGCCAGTCGCGGGCGCCGGTATTATCTATAACGGTGTGCTTGAGGATCGTCCTCAGAACCAGCGAGATTTAGTGCAGGCCTGGCTGGATGTGCAGTCGTCTCAATCGGGCCCCCTGATTTATCCTGGCCGCCGCTCGTATTCGTCGGAGTTTTATAGCCGGGGAATGTCCAAAAGCATCAAAGATCCTGACAAGTGGCCTCGCGACAGATCGTTCTACCTTTCCAGGCGTTTGCGCGACAGCGATTCTGATCTACCTGTAGACGTTGGTTGCAAAATAATCACTGAAACGAACGCGAGCCAACTGCTTCTATGCCGCTGGAAGGACACTGCACAGGATGGTGAAAATATTCTAGGAGATAGTGCTACTGGCTCCCGTTGAAAGTAAGAGCCCGGCGAAGAGAGTATTTAAATTTCTAGCTGCTTTTCAGTTTAAAGTGAATAATCCATCTCAGGATTTATCTTTGATGCTGAAAAATTATTTAATAAGTACAATTAGGGAGAGGTTGCTAAAAAGCCAGATATTAATCTGGCTTTTTGTCGATGGCTTTGATCGTGTTAATTGTTTTTTACTGTCTCTTAGTTGTCGACTTGCTGCTAATGCCCTTAGGTTCTTTCTGTTTTTCTTGAGCAATTTTCTGCTTACTTTTCTCCGATACATCAGGACCCCATAGACGAGCTTGCTCGGCTCGGAAGTTATCTTTGAAATTTTTGGTTCGCTCGAAACCGTCTTCAGCAAAAGCGGAACTCATAAATCCAGTCAGTACGATACCAATAGAGAGGAGTTTTATGAATTTCATTGTGCCCTCGATGTTTACTAGGTCTGCTTAACTAGCAGCCTTTGTGGTTTGATAGTTTAGGATTTTGAAGCTAACAGCAGGGTGAGGGAATCATTACAATTTCGTAATTTATGCGTTTGGTGAAACGGTATAAATTTTGTGTTTGTGAAAGCTCCGAAGCAGGCTATTTTTCTTTCATAACCTTTAATGTGATATCTAAGCCATTGATGTTTTTGGATTTTTTGCCACTAGTGGAAGCTAGCCATAAACGATCTAAAGACTGTGTAGCAGCGATTGGATATTTTTGTTTACGCATCGAAGCTAACGGCTAGATTAGCTGGCATCTCAAATGCGGCGCCGTTGGCGGTTAGTCAAACTGGCTGTCGAATTTTTTTGACTCCGTCTGTGGTTCACTCAGAGGGGCGTGAAAGAGTTTAAGGCGGG
>NZ_LXJP01000085.1:0-18731 GCF_001728855.1 Pseudomonas sp. AP19
CCGTTCTCTGTGCCCATCATGGAAGGTCTTGCGCCCCACCTAAAACTAATTATGGATAAAGCGAAGCGCGCTGGCTTCACCTCAGATGACCAATTGTTCAATGTGAACCGTTTTTCGATGCATTACCGTGGTCGAGTGATGACGCCGGATCAGGTCGAAGCAATGTACCGTAAGCTGACCCAAAAATTTGGAGCCCGAATCACCCCCCATCGTTTTCGTCATACCTTGGCCACAGATCTGATGAAAGAACCAGATCGCAATATTCATCTCACGAAAAACCTGCTGAATCATTCGAACATCGCGACGACGATGAGCTATGTCGAGGTCGACTACAGCCACATGCGCACGGTCCTGCATGAGCGTAGCGTGATGCAAGGGGCATTAAGGCGTATCCGGCGCGAAGACACGAGCGGAGCGTCATCACGATCACATGGGACGGTCAGAAGGCTAGATAGACCGACTGTGAAGCTGCCCTCTTCCAAAGCCTTGGAAGAAATAGCCATAGCCATGGCACTGTCGACGAATCCAACGCTTAAGCAAGCTTTGAATCACGTAGCCAATTACTTTGGTGAAATACAGGAACCTCAGCGCGATCAGGAACATCCGCCTGCAGAAATGAATACCCTAGCTGCTCTCATGTCTTCTGCAATCAGAAGGCCAAGCGTGGCATCAGGGTATTCGAGTGCTGAGTTAGCGAGACCAACCAAATTATCACCATGACAACCGATCAGGGTTAAGCGCGCCGGCGTAGCAGCAGCGCCCTACCGCTTACAAGCACGTATCGCGCATGCCAACGTCGCGTTGGTAGAGGCATCTGCGCGCAAAAAATATGAACGCACAAAAAAAAGGCAAAAAAAAGACGCCTAGAAGGCGTCTTTTTCAGTGGAAATGGTCGGGGTAGGGGGATTCGAACTCCCGACATCCTGCTCCCAAAGCAGGCGCGCTACCGGACTGCGCTATACCCCGGCATGTGCAACGAAAATCCGTTGCACATTGACATCATGCGACAACAAAACTACTGTTTGCCGCAGACGGCTGCATGTCGATCGAGTAGATACTGCTCAACTCCGCCCTACTTAACACACATCCGCTTTGAAAATGGTGGGTCGTGTGGGATTCGAACCTACGACCAATTGGTTAAAAGCCAACTGCTCTACCAACTGAGCTAACGACCCGCTGTGTGGTGGCGCGTATAATACTGATTTCTAAGGATTATTCAACACCTTATTTGAAATAAATCAGAAATAACGCGTTGGGTCGGTAATTCCGGCGGTTTGGAAGCCTTCTGCACGCAGTCGGCAAGCGTCACATTTCCCACAAGCACGGCCAGCATCGTCTGCCTGGTAGCAGGAAACAGTCAGCGCGTAATCCACGCCAAGTCCTACGCCAGCCCTCACAATGTCTGCCTTGGTCATGTTCTGCAGCGGGGCCTGGATACGAAAGCCCTGCCCTTCCACACCAGCCTTGGTCGCCAGGTTGGCCATGCGCTCGAATGACTCGACATACTCTGGACGGCAGTCCGGATAACCGTTGTAGTCCAGTGCGTTGACGCCGATGAAGATGTCACGGGCATTGAGTACTTCGGCCCAACCGAGAGCCAGGGACAGAAACACGGTGTTGCGCGCCGGCACGTAGGTCAACGGGATGCCTTCGCTGGGCGCCTCGGGCACCTCGATGCTGCTGTCGGTAAGGGCTGACCCGCCGATGCCATTGAGGTTGAGTCCGATCACCTTGTGCTCGACCACACTCAAGTCACGGGCGACACGCACGGCGGCGTCCAGCTCGGCGCGGTGGCGTTGACCGTAGTCGAAGCTCATCGTGTAACAGAGGTAGCCCTGCGCTTGTGCCATGGCAACCATGGTGGCGGAGTCAAGGCCGCCGGACAGCAAGATGACTGCGCGCTTTTGACCCGTCATGTCAGCGCCCCGGCTCGTCATTCCACAGGTATTTATGCAACTGCAATTGCAGGCGCACCGGCAGGTTGTCCGCCACGACCCAGTCGGCCAGGTCGCGGGCGTTCAAGTCATGATGGCTCGGCGAGAACAATACTTCGCCGGCACGACGGTCGAGGCCGTATTGGATCAGCTTGGAAGCCGCCCAGTCATAATCGTCGCGCGAACAGATCACGAACTTGACCTGGTCGTTGGCCGTCAGCAGATCGATGTTCTCGTACAGGTTACGGTGCGCTTCCTTGGAGCCTGGGGTCTTCAGATCGACCACTCGGCTTACGCGCGAATCCACGGCAGAGATGTCCAGCGCTCCGCTGGTCTCCAGCGAGACTTCGTAACCTGCATCACACAGTTGCTTGAGCAACGGGATGGCATTGGGCTGGGCCAGAGGCTCGCCACCGGTCACGCAGACGTAGCGCGGCTTGAAGCCGGCAACCTGCTCAAGGATGTCGTCGAGCGTGCGCACGGTGCCGCCACTGAAGGCGTAGGCGCTGTCACAGTATTGGCAACGCAAAGGGCAACCGGTCAACCGTACAAATACGGTGGGCAGGCCAGCGGTTCGCGTTTCACCCTGCAACGAGTAAAAAACTTCGGTAATACGTAATGTGTCTTGCATAGTCGCCACGGGCGTAACAGCTAAACAGGCTGTCCGCCTCCGTCAGGCACTTCAAGGGATTGCGCCAACGCGTCAACCCCAAGGAGCGTGTTTCATAAAAGGGCGTGGATTCTAACGAAAAAACCCGCGCCAGGCGCGGGTTTCTTCTAAACGGGCGACATCGCTTACAAGCGTTGCAGATCCCGCTGGGCCAACTGAGCAGCAGAGGTACCCGGATACTGGGCAACCACTTGCTGCAGAATGCCTTTGACCTTGTCGGTATGACCCAGGCGGCGTTCTACGTCGGCCAATTTGTACAGCGAATCAGGCACCTTGGCGTGCTTTGGGTACAGCTGGCTGACCTTGGCAAAAGCCTGGCCTGCTGCTTGTAAATCACCCTTGGCCAAGTTGACCTCACCCAACCAGTACTGGGCATTGCCCGCGTACTGGCTGTTTGGGTACTTGCGCAGGAATGCGGTAAAAGCCTGGCTGGCCTTATCGAAATCCTTGGCTTTGATCAGGTCGAAGGCTGCATCGTAATACAGTTTTTCCTTCGCTGGATCACCCGGTTCGCTGCTGGCGGCAGGGGCTTGGCTAGCCGCCGCTGCCCCTGCTGCGGCACCACCGGCGGCAGCGCTTGGCGCACCACCGGCGGAAGAATTATCAGGAGTTGCGGCAGGTGTTACGCCGGCTCCAATGCGTCGATCAAGATCCTGGTAACGCTCCAGGCCTTCTTGCTTCAGCTGGTTCACTTGATTCTGCAGTACTTCAATCGCGCCTTGTTGCTGCGACAATTGATCCTGCATGCGTTGCAGCTGGTTGAACAGTTCGCCCTGTGCCGAGGGGGCGGACGTAGCCGCCCCCCCAGCATAGGCGCCGTTCGTGCCATAACCCGCTGGCGGATAACTGCTCCCGCTATTGTTATAGCCAGAGTTGCTATCTTCCACAGGAACCGCAGCCCACACCGCAAGCGGTGCGAAGCTGAGAGCCAATACAGTTAGAGCACGACGGCACGTTCGCATGACGAATTACTTACGCAGTTCGACGCGACGGTTTTGAGCCCAGGACTGCTCGTCGTGGCCAGTAGCAACTGGACGCTCTTTACCGTAGGAAACCAGTTCCAGTTGGCCTGGAGCAACACCTTGCAGTACCAGGTAGCGCTGAACGGCTTTCGCACGACGCTCGCCCAGTGCCATGTTGTACTCACGAGTACCACGTTCGTCAGTGTTACCTTCCAGAACAACGCGAGCGCCGTTAGCTTTCAGGTCCTTCGCGTGAACGTCCAGAGCGCGCATGGCTTCTGGCTTCAGGTCCGAACTGTCGTATTCGAAGTAGAAAGTGGTGATAGCGCGCAGAGCAGCTTCTTCGCTCAGGGAGCCGTCAACTGCACCAGTGTTAGCGCCGTAACCAGCGTTTGGATCAACAGCTGCGCCTTCACCGGCATTGTCGCCGCCTTTAGACGAGCAACCAACGGCTACGGACAGAGCCAGAGCCAGAGCAGCAAACTTACCAAACTTCAGCATTTCCATCGTGAAACTCCTAATGAACCCCAGTGTGTTAAGCAAATCTTTTTGTAGCGCCGCGTCAGTTCAGGTAAGGGGACCAGGACGGTTCTCTGACTTCGCCTTGTGCGGTAGGAAGCGGGAGCCTTACGCGTCCATTAATGGACACGAGCATCAAGACTCCCCGGCCCTGCTGGCGGGTGGCGTAGATTACCATGGTGCCGTTGGGCGCAACAGTAGCTGACTCATCAAGGTTGGTGTCTGTGAGGATTTTTACCGTTCCACGCTGCAAATCCTGGGCCGCAACCCGGAAATTAGTGAAACCATCCTGACGGTGAATCATCACCAACGTCTTTTCATCAGCCGAAAGCTTAGGGTTGGCATTGTAGTTACCAATAAAGGTCACGCGTTCTGCGCCACCGCCACCTACGCTTGTTTTGTAGATTTGAGGCTTGCCACCACGGTCGGAGGTGAAGTAGATGGTCGAACCATCCTTACCCCAGAACGGTTCGGTGTTGATGCCCGGGCCGCTGGTAACACGGCTGATCTGGCGCGAAGCCATGTTCATCACGTAGATATCCGGGTTGCCATCCTTGGACAGTACGAATGCCAGGCGCGAACCATCCGGTGACCATGCTGGCGCACCGTTGAGGCCTTCAAAGTTGGTGATCTGCTCACGACGGCCAGTATCGATGTGCTGGACGAAGATACGCGGACGGCGCTGTTCGAACGACACGTAGGCAATACGCTTGCCGTCCGGCGCGAAACGCGGCGACAGGATTGGCTCACGGGACTGCAGCAAGGTCACGGCGCGCGCGCCGTCGTAGTCCGAACGCTGCAGCGTGTAACGCGTGTTGTCTACGGAGAAACGCTCAGCCGTTACATAAAGCAGGCGTGTCGAGAACGCACCCTTGATACCGGTGAGTTTTTCAAACGACTGGTCCGAGATGTAGTGCGCCATGTCCCGCAGTTGTTCGGCGGTGCCCGATACGCTGCCGGTCAAGACCTGCTGCTCGGTAGCCACGTTGAACAACGTGTACTGGATTTGCAGGCGACCGCCGGCCGGCACGATGTTGCCGACCATCAGGTACTGGGCGCCGACGGCCTTCCAGTCACGGAACACAACTTCGCTGGCCTGGTTCGGCTGGCTGATCATGTTGCCTTTCGGAATCGGCGCGTAGTAACCGGAGTTGCGCAGGTCGTCACTGACGATCTGGGCCATGTCGTCCGGCAGCACGCTGCCGCCCTGCCAGCCGAACGGTACAACCGCGATCGGGGTGGCCCGATCACTACCGCTGGTGACCAGGATGTTCTTTTCATCCGCCGCCGCTATCCCTGCCATACAGCAAATAACGACAAGCATTCCTCGAAGAAGGTTTCTCACAAGGCTAGATCCTCAGGTGTGAATGTCATCTTGAATGAACGATAGGGAGCGAAGTCGCTTGGTTTCATTCCCTGCATCTCGGTCAACCGGCCAATGTTCTTGACCGCGGCAACCGCCGAACTGTCGAACGAACCGTCACCACTGGACTTGGAAACGCTGACCGAAGTCACCGTGCCGTCCGGCAACATGCCGATCTGCAGCACTACTGTCATACCTTTACGTGCCGAAGGTGGACGCGTCCAACCTTCCGCTGCCCGTGCCCGAATCAGGTCGTCGAAACTGCCCGCGACTTCATCACCACGCTCATCGGCCAAGGCTTGCTGACGCTGCGGCGTGTCGGAAAGCAAATCTGCCAAGGCCTGGGCCTTTTTCTCTTCGGCGGATTTACGTGCTGCTTCCTGGGCCTTTTTCTTGGTGGCATCGGCGGCAGCTTTCTTCTTCGCGTCGTCGGCGATCTTTTTCTTCGCCTCGTCTGCTTCAGCTTTTTTCTTGGCGTCTTCGGCGGCTTTTTTCTTCGCGTCTTCGACTATCTTTTTCTTGGCCTCTTCAGCGGCCTTTTTCTTGGCCTCTTCTTCGGCAGCTTTTTTGGCTTCTTCTTCAGACTTCTTCTTGGCTATATCAGCCAATTGTTTCTCTTCGGCCTTTTTGGCTTCGGCAGCTTTCTCGGCTTTCTTGGCTTCATCAGCCTTTTTCGCCTCGTCAGCTTTCTTGGCTTCGTCAGCCTTTTTCGATTCCTCGGCCTTTTGAGCCGCCTCTTCTTTCTTTTGTTCCGCAGCAGCCTTCACCGCTTCCTGCTCGACCTTCTTCTGTTCCATCTGCTCGACTTCGGTCTGGCGCGCTGCCGACTTCTGGGCCTCACCCGCAATCTTCTGATTGGTCTGGGTGGTGGCCTGACTTTTCGATTTCAGCTGATACAGGGTCGCCTGCACGATCGGCTTGGCTGGCGGCAGGTCCGGTGTCATGGCAAAGCTGACGAACAGCATGCCAAACACCAGGACGTGCAGGGCAATTGCCCAGACGCTAGGCCAGAAGTAGCTTTCCGAGGCGGACGGCTCTCGCTGTTGGTGCATCAGGGCGCCTCGGTAATCAAGCCAACGTTACCGACGCCGGCCTTCTGCAGCCCGCCCATGGCGCCCATGACGGAGCCATAGTCAACCGACTTGTCGCCGCGAATAAAGACCTGGGTGTGCTTGCCGCCTTCATTGCCGGAGCGAATGATCTTGGTCACCGCGTCAGTCATGGCCGGCAAGGTCAAGGCCTTGTCCTGCTGTTTCTGAGTGTCGACTTCGCTGCCAAGGTTCCAGTAATAGGTCTTGTCAGCCTTGATCGAAATGGTCAGGACCTGAGTGTTGTTGTCTTGCGGCAAGGCTTCGCTGGAAACCTTGGGCAGATCAACCTTCACGCCCTGATTCAGCATCGGCGCGGTCACCATGAAGATGACCAGCAGCACCAACATCACGTCGATGTAGGGCACTACGTTCATCTCGGCGACCGGCTTGCGCTTTTTGCGAGCTCGAGCGATTAAAGCCATTGGGAAATACCTGCTTATTCTTCGCTGGTGTGCACTTTACGGTGCAGGATCGCCTGGAACTCGTCGGCGAAGGTGTAGTAACGGCTGATCAAGGTTTCGCCGCGTGCGGCAAAACGGTTGTAAGCGATTACTGCTGGAATAGCAGCGAACAGGCCGATCGCGGTAGCGACCAGGGCTTCGGCGATACCCGGGGCCACAGTGGCCAGGGTGGCTTGCTGGGCCTGAGCCAGGCCACGGAAGGAGTTCATGATCCCCCACACGGTGCCGAACAGACCGATGTACGGGCTGACGGAGCCGACGGTAGCGAGGAACGGCAGGCTCTGCTCGAGTTTCTCTTCTTCGCGTGAAATCGCGACGCGCATGGCACGGGCCACACCTTCCATGACCGCTTCAGGGTCGACGCCCGGCTGCTGACGCAGGCGCGAGAACTCCTTGAAACCGGCGCGGAAGATTTGCTCGACGCCCGAATCCGGGTCCGGGTTGCTGCCCGCCTGACGGTACAGCTTGGACAGGTCGATACCCGACCAGAAGCGCTCTTCGAAGCTCTCCAGGGCACGTCGACCGGCACGCAGCAAGTTGCTGCGCTGAAAAATCATGACCCAAGAGGTAACCGATGCGGCTACCAGGATCAGCATCACCAGTTGAACCACAACACTGGCATTGCTGACCAGGCTCCACATGGAGGAATGGTCGACGACGGTAGGTTCCACGCTAAATCTCCTGCTTTGATTGTTTACCCGCGCCGCTTACGCCGGCAAAGGCCGCACGTAGAGCTTCGGGAATGGCCCGGGGCTTCAAACTATTGGTGCGCACACACGCCACCAGGAACTGCCCCTCACAGAGCAGCGTTGCATCCGTTGCCCGCCTGACTTGCTGTTTAAAGCGCAGGCTGACACGGTTCAATTCGATTACTTCCGCGCTGACCAGCAGTTCATCGTCCAGCCGCGCCGGCGCGTGGTAACGCGCCTCGCTGGAATGCACGACAAACAACAGGTCCTCCCCCGCAAGCGTGGATTGGGCAAAGCCCAACTCCCGTAGCCGCTCGGTTCGAGCCCGCTCCATGAACTTGAGGTAGTTGACGTAATACACGATGCCGCCAGCATCGGTGTCCTCGTAATAAACGCGACAGCGATGTGCGAACGACTGATCCCCGTTTTGCGCGCGCATACTCTAGTGCTTACTCCTCAGGTTGCCAATCCGGCTCGCAACTGTTTTTTCATTCTCGCTCTGGGTTCTCGAGAATATTTATAACGACTGAATGACGACACCAGCCACTAGGACAGCACAAACTTAAGATAAATCGACTGGCATGATCTTTTTAATCGTCCACTGCATCGAGGAATTCGTCTACTACAGGCATCTCGCCCAATCGTGACGGAATGTTTAACCCAAAGTGCAAATAGGCGTGGCGCGTCACCACTCGCCCCCGTGGCGTACGCATGATGTAGCCCTGCTGGATCAGGTACGGCTCCAGCACATCCTCAATGGTATGGCGCTCTTCACTGATGGCGGCCGCCAGGCTGTCCACGCCCACCGGCCCACCGTCGAACTTTTCGATCATGGTCAAGAGTAGACGTCGATCCTGATGATCGAAGCCATGCTCGTCCACATCCAGCAGGTTCAACGCCAGGTCGGCCACGGCCTTGGTGATATGCCCCTTGGCCCGCACCTCGGCAAAATCGCGTACGCGACGCAACAAACGGTTGGCGATCCGTGGCGTGCCACGGGCCCGGCGGGCGATTTCAAAGGCGCCTTCCGGGTCCAGGGGCAAGCCGAGAATGCTCGCTGACCGGCTGACGATGGTCGCCAGGTCAGCGGTGCTATAGAACTCTAGACGTTGAACAATGCCGAAACGGTCTCGTAGCGGGTTGGTCAGCATGCCCGCGCGAGTCGTTGCGCCGACCAATGTGAAAGGCGGCAGGTCGAGCTTGATCGAGCGGGCCGCCGGGCCCTCGCCGATCATGATGTCGAGCTGGAAGTCTTCCATGGCCGGGTACAGCACTTCTTCGACGATCGGCGACAGCCGGTGAATCTCGTCGATAAACAGCACGTCGTGGGGCTCAAGATTGGTCAGCAGCGCCGCCAGATCACCCGGACGCTCCAGCACCGGGCCGGAGGTGGACTTGATCGACACGCCCATTTCCTGCGCGATGATATTGGCCAGGGTGGTTTTACCCAGCCCCGGCGGGCCGAAGATCAACGTGTGGTCCAGGGACTCATTGCGCCCGCGCGCGGCCTGGATGAACAACTCCATCTGCTCGCGTACGGTCGGCTGGCCGATATATTCAGCCAGGCTCAGCGGGCGGATGGCCCGGTCCTGGACTTCTTCACGGTCGCGCGGGCCGGTGGCCGCGATCAGACGATCTGCTTCAATCACTTAAATCATTCCCTTCAGGGCTCGGCGGATCATGTCTTCGCTGCTCAGGTTCTTGTCCTTGATGGCCGACACCGCCTTGCTGGCCTCCTGCGGCTTGTAGCCCAGGGAGATCAACGCGCTGACGGCATCGCTTTCGGCACTTGCAAGCTGCCCCACCGGCATATCCGGCTGGTTCGGCACCAGGGCAAACATGCTCGGCACGACTTCCCAGGCCTTGAAGCGGTCCTTGAGCTCCACCAGCAGGCGCTCAGCGGTTTTCTTGCCGACCCCCGGCACCTTGGTCAGCGCGGAGGTGTCCTGGGCCGAAACAGCGCGTACCAATTCATCCACTTCCAGGCTCGACATCAACGCCAAGGCAAGCTTGGGCCCCACGCCATTGAGGCGAATCAGTTCGCGGAAAAAGTCGCGGTCACGCTTGCCAATGAAACCATAGAGCAATTGCGCGTCTTCGCGCACCACCAAGTGAGTGTGCAGGGTCAACGGCTCGCCGATCGATGGCAGGCGATAGAGGGTGGTCATGGGCACTTCCAGCTCATACCCCAACCCATTTACATCCAGAATCAGGTGCGGCGGCTGTTTTTCAGCCAGGGTGCCGCGCAAGCGTCCAATCACGGTTCAGATCCTTAAAGCTTGGGGTCAGAACACGGCCTGACCGGAAATTACGATTGCGCTGATGCTATCAGAGACGCAGCCGCCCGCCACGACTGCGTGCCGTGCCCAGGCCATGCGGCAACAGACTGGAGCGGGTGTGGGCATGGCAAATGGCAATAGCCAGGGCGTCGGAGGCGTCGATTTGCGGTTTTGAGGTGAGCTTGAGCATGTGCATGACCATCATCTGCACCTGCTCCTTGTTTGCCGCACCGGTGCCCACTACGGCCTGTTTGACTTGGGTCGCCGTGTATTCGGCGATTTCCATGCCCTCCTCCGCACCGGCGACAATGGCGGCGCCACGGGCCTGGCCGAGTTTGAGGGCCGAGTCGGCGTTTTTGGCCATGAAGACCTTTTCGATGCCCATCGTGACCGGCCCGTAGGTTTGGATCACTTCACGCACGCCGCGATAGACGATCTGCAGGCGCTCGGCCAACTCGCCCGCGCCGGTGCGGATGCAGCCCGAGGCGACGTAGACGCAGCCACGCGGGGTCTGTTGCACCACGCCAAAACCGGTAATGCGCGAACCGGGGTCGATACCTAGGATTAAAGTCATAACGCCTGCGGGTTGGGGGAAACACAATTCTTGCGGCCAACATCGATCAACTGTGGGAGCTGGCTTGCCTGCGATGCAGGCACCTCGGTGCGTCTTCTAAACCGAGGTGATGCTATCGCAGGCAAGCCAGCTCCCACATGTTGATCTACATCATTCTTCAGACCAGCTGTGCTGCGACTTCTTCTGGAATGTCGGCATTGGAATAAACGTTCTGCACATCGTCCAGGTCTTCGAGCATATCGAGCATCTTCAGCACTTTCTGCGCGCCGTCCAGGTCCAGCTCGGCGCTGGTGGTCGGCAGCATCACGATTTCCGCGTCAGTGCCTTTGAAACCGGCCGCTTCCAGCGCATTACGCACGGCATAGAACCCGGCAAACGAGGTGAATACATCGATGGAACCGTCTTCGTTGGTGACTACGTCGTCGGCGTCCGCTTCCATGGCGGCTTCCATCAACGCGTCTTCATCCGTACCGGGCGCGAAGGAGATCTGCCCCTTGCGCTCGAACAGGTAGGCCACCGAACCGTCGGTGCCCAGGTTGCCGCCGCATTTGCTGAATGCATGGCGCACCGCTGCCGCCGTACGGTTGCGGTTGTCGGTCATGCACTCGACCATTACCGCCACCCCACCTGGGCCATAGCCTTCATAGCTCAGCTCGACCATGTCGTCGGTGTCGGCCGCACCGGCACCACGGGCCACAGCGCGGTCGATGATGTCGCGGCTCATGTTGGCGCCCAAGGCCTTGTCCAGCGCCAGGCGCAGACGCGGGTTGGAGCCTGGGTCACCACCGCCTTGGCGGGCGGCGACGGTCAGTTCGCGAATCCACTTGGTGAAGATCTTGCCTTTCTTGGCATCCTGACGCTCTTTGCGGTGCTTGATGTTCGCCCACTTGGAATGGCCAGCCATAACACAACTCCGAAATTCTCTAGAAACCTTATCAATCCCGCCCCAGGCAGGAATTCCCTCTTTTAAACGCAAAGGCGCATCCGAAGATGCGCCTTTTTGACTGCGTAAAACCTTATTGCGCTTTCACGCCGCAGCCTTACTCAGCCTTCGGCGTCTCGCGCAGACGGATATGCAGCTCGCGCAGCGCCTTGGCATCCACCACGCCCGGAGCCTGGGTCATCACGTCCGCAGCACTCTGGGTTTTCGGGAAGGCAATCACTTCACGGATCGACTGGGCGCCGGTCATCAGCATCACCAGACGGTCCAGACCGAACGCCAGGCCACCGTGCGGCGGTGCGCCGTATTTCAGGGCGTCGAGCAGGAAACCAAACTTCTCTTCCTGTTCCGCTTCGTTGATGCCCAACAGGCGGAAGACCGCTTGTTGCATCTCTTTGCGGTGGATACGGATCGAACCGCCACCCAACTCAGTGCCATTGAGCACCATGTCATAGGCACGGGACAAAGCGCCGGCCGGGTTGGCTTCCAATTCTTCAGGCGAGCACTTCGGCGCGGTGAACGGGTGGTGCAAGGCGCTGAAGCTGCCGTCGTCGTTCTCTTCGAACATCGGGAAGTCGACGACCCACATCGGCGCCCACTTGCACGTCAGCAGGTCCAGGTCGTGACCGAGCTTGATGCGCAGTGCGCCCAGCGCTTCGCTGACGATCTTGGCCTTGTCGGCGCCGAAGAACACGATGTCGCCGTCGACCGCGCCAACGCGATCCAGGATCGCGTTCAGGTTGTCCAACGGGATGTTTTTCACGATCGGCGATTGCAGGCCATCAACACCGTTGGCGCGTTCGTTGACCTTGATATACGCCAGGCCTTTGGCACCGTAGATGCCGACGAACTTGGTGTAGTCGTCGATCTGTTTGCGCGGCATGCTCGCGCCGCCGGATACACGCAGGGCAGCGATACGGCATTTAGGGTCGTTGGCCGGGCCGCTGAACACCTTGAAGTCGACTGCTTTGAGCTGGTCGGCCACGTCCACCAGTTCCAGCGGAATACGCAGGTCTGGCTTGTCGGAACCGTAGCGGCGCATGGCTTCTTCGAAGGTCATGTGCGGGAATTCGCCGAATTCCAGATCCAGCACTTCCTTGAACAGGTTGCGGATCATTTGCTCGGTCAGGCCCATGATCTCTTTTTCATCGAGGAAGCTGGTCTCGATGTCGATCTGGGTGAATTCTGGCTGGCGGTCGGCACGCAGGTCTTCGTCACGGAAGCACTTGGCGATCTGGTAGTAACGGTCGAAGCCAGCCACCATCAGCAGTTGCTTGAACAGCTGTGGCGATTGCGGCAAGGCGAAGAAGGAACCGGCGTGGGTACGGCTCGGCACCAGGTAGTCACGCGCGCCTTCCGGGGTGGCCCGGGTCAGGATCGGCGTTTCGACGTCGAGGAAGCCGTTCTCGTCGAGGAAGCGACGGATGCTGGTGGTCATGCGCGAACGCAGACGCAGCTTCTCGGCCATTTCCGGGCGACGCAGGTCGAGGAAGCGGTAGCGCAGGCGCGTTTCTTCGCCAACGTCGGAATACTCGTTGAGTGGGAACGGCGGGGTTTCCGACTCGTTCAGCACTTCGAGCTCGTAACCCAGCACTTCAATTGCGCCGGACGCCATGTTGGCGTTCACGGCACCGGCCGGACGCAGGCGAACCTTGCCGGTGATCTTCACAACGTACTCGCTGCGCACACGGTCGGCGGCGGCGAAGCTCTCGGCGCGGTCCGGATCGAACACCACCTGGGCCAGACCATCACGATCACGGATATCGAGGAAAATCACCCCGCCGTGGTCGCGGCGACGGTGAACCCATCCGCAAAGGGTGATTTCCTGACCATCCAGGGTCTCGTTCAGTTGGCCGCAATAGTGGCTGCGCATCATGGTAGTGGTTTCACTTCTCGTAATTCGAAATTCGGTGGAGGCTCGCCTCGTCACCGTACAGTTAAGCAGGGGACGGATAATGCAGGAGCCTGCGCGTAGAGTTCAACTCAGTCTGCTTTGTCGCCGCCCGCCAGGTTTTTCTTGGCGCCGGTCTTGAAGTCGGTCTCGTACCAGCCGCCGCCGCTCAGGCGGAAGCCCGGCATGGACAACATCTTCTTCAGCTCAGGAGCCTGGCAGGCAGGGCAATCGACCAGCGGCGCTGCGCTGATCTTCTGAATGGCTTCCAACTGATGACCACAGGAAGCACATTGATAGTCGTACATGGGCATGGAGATGTCTCGGCGATCAGATCGTTACTGCGCCACGCCCGGCCCTGTGGATAAACCCAAGGCGTGCGCAGCAAAGCGCGGGATTATATCTGGTAAATCGAGGCAGTGCAGCCGGCTTTCTGCCCGAAGCCTGGCCCGCCTTGACGGAGGGCCCGCTTCGCAACTGCCGGATTAATCGGGGTTAAGGGCGCTGATACGTCCTTTTAGTACGTGAACCACGCACACCACCCTGACCAGCCCACTGAAGTTCTTCACCCCTCCGTACCTTAAATGCACTTCCCGGTCGACGTAAGACAGCAACGCACTGACTGAGCAGGCATTGATCCCGGCTATCTCCGTAAGGATATTCCAATAGATCTGTTCAAGCCGCAGGCAGGTCGAGAACCCATTGAGTCTGACCGACCGGGACAACGGCTTGGCCAGCCCCATGTCGAACCCTTTTGCAAAGGGGTCGACCTTTATCTTATGAAAACCACAGGTTTCCATCACTCCATTACACACTCCACGTGACATACACCTGACACTCCATTGCCAAACAGCAGCCCATGGGTTTCTCCCATTGGACAGTAGGCCTATAAAACAGCAGGACGAGAGGGGCAGCCAGAAGACGGGGAGTCGATAATCGTAGGACAACGCCAGGAAGCGCAGAGAAACAAGCGAGCGGCGCCAGGAAGGCGCCGCTCAGGCACGAAGCTTATTGATTTTCGAGCAGGGAACGCAGCATCCACGCGGTTTTCTCGTGGACTTGCATGCGCTGGGTCAACAAGTCCGCCGTCGGCTCATCGCTGACCTTGTCGAGCAAGGGGAAGATCCCGCGCGCGGTACGTGTCACCGCTTCCTGGCCTGCCACCAATTGCTTGATCATTTCTTCGGCACTTGGCACACCCTCCTCTTCCTTGATGGACGACAGGCGGGCGTAGATCGAATAGGCACCCGGTGCCGGGAAGCCCAGGGCGCGGATACGCTCGGCAATGGAGTCCACTGCCAGGGCGAGTTCGGTGTACTGCTCTTCAAACATCAAGTGCAGCGTACGAAACATGGGGCCCGTGACGTTCCAATGGAAGTTGTGGGTTTTCAAATACAGTACATAGGTATCGGACAGAAGCCGTGAAAGCCCATCGACGATGGATTTACGATCTTCTTCACTGATACCAATATCGATTGCCATGTTTTTCCCCTTCAATTGACGAATATTCATTGATCAGGTGCAGGACCACTCTAGCAAGAGTGCCGCCGGTGTGCAGCCCACCTCACGCAGGTGCCATGCGACAAATCGCCCCGCTCTCCCCCAAGGCTGTCACTCGCCCGCGACCGGCGGACAAGCTTTGCGCAGGTCAGGAAACATTCAAAATGTCGCCCGAAAAGCCCGCACCTGTCTAGGACAAGCGTTTGATGCAGAAATGCCCTGCTGGCTTTAACGCCCCGAAATGCTTGATTTGAGTAGGCACAGCCTTTGCTGTTAAATAGACATCGTGTGGTTCGCCGTTTATTTCTGCGGCCGCCACATAGGCTGATACCCGCGCACGTGCTCAACGCCTCCCATTGTTCAGAAGCGAACCGTGCCAGTCAGCTCTTCCTTGTGATCCTTCTTAACGTGAGTTAATCAAAATGTTGAAAATCGTCCACCTGCTAACGGGCGTTGCAGCTTTGCTGCTGTCCTTTATACCGAGCTTGCAACAGGGAAGCCCTCCCTACCTGGAACAACACGACGCTCTGTACCTGGCCTTGTTCGGCCTTCTTAACCTGACGCTGGTACCGGTAATCCCTTACTGGAACAAAGGCACGCGTCATCAACTGCAAAACCTGGTCAGTGCGTTGCTGGTGCTGACCGTTGTCGTTCAAACCCTCACCCTCCTGGCACCGATGCCTGAAGTAGGCGGCCACCCAGCCATCCTGCTCAGCCTGGTGATTGCTGTGGTCGCCATCGTTCTTCACCTGGCCATCAGCTTCTACCGTTCGTCCCCCGCCGCCGCGTCGCAAAGCTACGACATGACCAACCGGGATACCGGGACCGTCAAGTGGTTCAACACCTCTAAAGGCTTCGGCTTTATTTCCCGCGATTCGGGCGACGATATCTTCGTCCACTTCCGGGCTATCCGTGGCGAAGGCCATCGCGTCCTGGTCGAAGGCCAGCGCGTGGAATTCTCCGTCATGAACCGCGACAAAGGCCTGCAGGCCGAAGACGTGATCGCGGCATTGCCGCGTCGCTGATTCCCACCCGCAGCGCAAAAAAAACCGCGATCCAGCTTGGCTGGGTCGCGGTTTTTTATTGCGTGCTCATTAATAGTGAGGCGGTGGGGCCTCTTCTTCGGATGACTCGAACTGGCCACCCATTTCTTCCTGGCGTTTGAGCAGCGCCATCATCTGCAGTTGCAGCCGTTCAACCGCACGCTGCTGGGCGACGAGGATGCCATTGAGGGTATCGATGGTGTCGTCCTGAAAGGCCAGACGGCTTTCCAGGTCGGTGACGCGTTCTTGCAGGTCCATGATTCAGTCCTGGGTAAAGATGAAGCCGGCAGGCAATAACACGCGCAGTCGGCTGCGGATCGCCGCCACTTGCTCCTCGGTATAAGGCTGGGCCGGGTGTTTGCCCCAGACCGGTGCGGGCCAGGCAGCGTCATCCCGTTTGCGCACGATCACATGCACATGCAGCTGGCTGACAACGTTACCCAAAGCGCCAATGTTCATCTTGTCGGCCACGAAGCCTTCATTAAGCAGTTGCGCCAAGGCCGTCGTTTCTTTCCACAGTGTTTGTTGATCTGCGACATCCAGTTGAAACACTTCACTGATACCCTCGATGCGCGGCACCAGGATAAACCAGGGGTAGTTCGAGTCGTTGGACAGCAGCAGGCGACAGAGCGGAAAGTCCCCAATGGCCAGTGTGTCTTGTTGCAGGCGTTGATCTAAGGCGAACACGCGGGCACTCCGTTCGGCAGGTCGATATCAGGTGCCCAGCATACCTTTGAATGCGTGAGGCTTCACGGCCAATGCAGGGGAGCCGTGAGGCAACCGGATAAAAAAGCTGCACCTTTTCGAGGCAGCCGAATATTTGAGCTACGCTGATTCGGGCCTGAACGGGATGCACCAAAATGACCCACCTGTGCCTCAAAGAGATCCGCCAACTACCCACTCAAGGGGGTGAACCGGTAACGTTTTACCCTGGCACAGGTTTTGTGTACCACCCCACAGGTGACACACCCGGGCGTCAAGCCCAAAGTAAACGACGTAAGAAGCCCGTGCTTATGCGGTTTTTACACTGCCGTAACGGTTTTCACGAAAAAATGACATTCGGTTACCGCTTTGTGCACGCTTGTTGCATTGACACTCGTATAGTCGACAAGGGCACCCGCCTGGAAGCAGGTGTTTCGCGATAAAAAACAGCAGCGTTTGAGTGCGCACCAAGGACGACTTCAAACTTCGAAAGCGGTCTGAAAACAGCACTTAAGTTGTCAGCCCTGTTACATCGGGCTGTGAATTTGCGACATGGAACTAGCAATTTACGACAGCCTCGTAAAGAAGCTGAAAGGATAGATGGGTAAGTATCGTCAATAGGGTCTGCGTGATATAACTTTGCGCCGACACAAAAAAGAAAGAGCCGCCCAGATAAAAATACAGGTGGGACGGCAGTACTCTTCCTAAAACCAAAGGAGCAAATCACGATGCGCGTGATGAAGTGGAGCATGATCGCCCTGGCTGTTTCAGCAGGCACCTCGCAATACGCAATGGCGTCCGCACAAGACGACGCCAAGGGTTTTGTTGAAGACAGCACTTTCAGCATCAACACCCGGTTGCTGTATTTCAGCCGTGACAAGCGCAACAACGACACCGGCCAAAGCCGCACCGAAGAAACCGGTCTGGGTTTCAACGGCCTGTACCAATCCGGCTTTACCCAAGGCACCGTTGGTTTCGGTGTTGATGCCATTGGCCTGCTGGGCGTCAAGCTCGACAGCGGCAAGGGCCGCGCCGGTACCGGTCTGTTCCCTACCGGTTCTGACGGTCGCTCGGAAGACGACTACTCCAAAGGCGGCGCTGCGGTTAAGTTCCGTATTTCCAACACTGTGCTGAAAGTCGGTGATCAATACACCACCGCACCGGTGTTCGCCTCCGATGACAGCCGTCTGCTTCCAGAGCTGCCGCAAGGCTTCTCGCTGACCAGCAACGAAATCAAAAACCTGAAACTTGAGGCCGGTCACTTCACCTCGATCGTTGCCCAGGATCACACCTACAAAGACAGTATCAGCAGCTCCGAACCCAACACCGGTCGCGGCCTGAGAGCGGCTAACTTCGTGGGCGGCGTTTACGCCTGGACCCCAGAGCTCACCACTAGCCTCTACTACTCGAAAGTCGAAGACTATTGGAAGAAACTCTACGCCAACGTGAACTGGACCCACGCGCTTACCGACAACCAGTCGGTCGCCGTAGACTTCAACATCTACGACACCAAAAGCGATGGCGCCGGTCTGCAACGTGCTGAAAAAGACAACACCACCAAGCTCGACAACCGTGCTTACAGCTTGCAAGGCGCGTACACCGTCGACGCTCACACCTTTACCCTGGCCTACCAGAAGGTTAGCGGTGATGGCGACTACGGCTACGGCGTAGACGGCGGCGGTTCGATCTTCCTGGCTAACTCCGTTGCACGTTCCGACTTCAACGCCGAGGGTGAAAAATCCTGGCAAGCTCGCTACGACCTGAACATGGCCAAATTCGGCATTCCAGGCCTGAGCTTCATGACCCGCTATGTGACTGGCAGCGGCGCCGACAACGGCACCACGACCAATGCCAAAGAATGGGAACGTGATATCGAAGCCAAATACGTGATCCAGAGCGGCCCAGCGAAAGACCTGAGCCTGCGCGTACGTCAAGCGACCTATCGTTCGTCTGACGGCGTGTACTACGGTTCGGCGTCTATCGACGAACTGCGTCTGATCGCGCAATACCCGCTGAACATCTTGTAATCGCCAGTTTGATTACAACGATGAGTTAAGGCTTCGGCCTTAAATAAAAAGCCGCTCCCTTGCATGCAAAGGAGCGGCTTTTTTAT
>NZ_LXJP01000086.1:0-18101 GCF_001728855.1 Pseudomonas sp. AP19
TCGATTGCTGCCAGTCAGGCGCAAAATTACAAGCTTTATCGGTGATGAATTGGAACTGCTAATCCTGTAAGCCAGGTATTCCTTGCCTTACAGAGCCGACCTGAAACCTGCGTACCACTCGCGTACCAACACTACTTCCACGCAGTGACACCCTGCCCCTCAAGACACACGGCAATCAGCCAAAAATGGTCGCTCTTACACCGACCCGTACATTATCGGCCAAGCGACATGGCTTCTTCGTCAAAATTGAAAGCACATGCCCGGTCGGCTAGTACAGCCGCGTCATAGTATGATTGCGGCCATCAACCATCACAGAATATGGATGTTACAAATGCGTTTACTCTTGCCGATGGCCGTAAGCCTGACCCTTATCGGCTGCGCCACTACTAAAACCGATGTTCGCAACGAAGCATAAATCAGCCAATATGACCCGGCTAACACTGCTCGCGTGCGCCTGATCACGGGCGACACCACCCATGCGGGCTTCATCAGTGGACAGACCTGCGAGGCGTTTTACAACGAGTCCCTGCTCACCAAAACACCTGAAGAAGCAGGATGGCAAACGGCGCATGTCGACTCGGCCGGACTCTACCCTTTTCGGGCGACAGACAGCCAAAACAGCGTGATTGGCATGCCTGCCAGTAAGGCGAGCAAAGCCATCAATCAGTCACCCAAGGTGTTTGACGAGCATGTCATCCCGGCCGGGAAACCCTTTATTGCAGGGTTCGCCATGGGGGGCTCGCAGATATCATGCTTTCCCGCGCCAGTCACGCTCATTCCCGACCCCGGCAAAGACTATGAAATGGAACTTCAAATTATTAAAGTCAGCACGTGGAAAGCAGGCTGCGTGATTGCCGTTCGACAACTATCCACTCAGGCCAATACCACCGTCGAAACACCATTAAGACCGCAAGTGTGTGCAAAAACACCGTCGGGCTGGTATACGGCCAACGCAGCACCTTCGCCTTAACAGTTGAGCGAATAGTCATCCCCCAAGATCTGCTGCAGCTCAAGTCGCGCAGGCTGCCATTGGCCATTCCCGGTCACTTGCTGCCTCTCGCCACCGTCCATTCTGGTCGGCAGTGTACGAGTCGGCCGATGTTTTTGAGTGGTTTAAGGTCGACGTCCCGTTGGACAACTTGAAAAACAAAGGATCCTGTTTGGTCCAGCCCGCGCGTTAGAAAAGGCCGCCGAACGCATTCTGCTCCCAGTTCATGATCACCAGTTCACCGCTAACCTCACTCCTTCCTTGTCGTTGGTTAGACGTGGTGTATCGATGTAGCGGATTTTGCCGTTCGTCCCTGGGACATGCAAACAATGTCGGTGTCCCAGAATTGTCCCAATTACCGGGCCGGGCATAATCCGCAGGCATAAAAAAAGCCCCGCAAGCTCAATGGCTGCGGGGCTTTCAAGAGTGGAGGCCGAGGTCGGAATCGAACCGGCGTAGGCGGATTTGCAATCCACGAATATCTTCAATAATTTCAATGTTTTAGATCCAAATCAATTCCGCATCGCCAACATTTCTAGCGCCCTAGAGCCCCCTCAAATCGGGAGCTTCACTTTGGATTGCGGAATGGATTTCTATGCTTCTTCGCCTACAGTCGAGCATCCCTCCGGCTCGTGCTATCAGGCATTCATTCAACGGTCCGGGATAGGGATTCGAACCCCTTCCTGCATACCAGCAGGCCGCCTGTGGCTAGAGAATACGGCGCTTTAGTCCTTCGCTCATGGCGTCCTGCGGTATATGGCGGCCCTCAATTTGCCCTATTTTTGCCCTAACCCATTCATCACTGCCGCTTCTATGATGGTTGTTTTCTCGAAAGGATTCGGCCCGATCCCTGGTGATTACTCACTCCCCGAAGCACTGGCAAGGATCTAGGACAATCAGCTCGCGGTGGACGCGGCGTTAATGGAGCTGAGTTTGTAGGTGGATAGCGCGCCTACCACTGGCAAGCGACAATATCCGTGGACTTCTGGAAGCTGTTGGGCCACATAAAACAGGGCCTAGCCAAACTCAGAGGGATAAATCTGAGCTAGACATCAGCCTTCCCAAAACGATCACAGGATCGCCCGGTTTAACCAACGATTGTCGATAAAACCTTTCGCCGACCGTACCCACTTACATCGACTTGATCGAAACCAGATCTACATACCTGAATTTTTTTTTTGCTATTTTGATAGCTTCTTGTTCTGCAACTAGGGTACTAAGGGTATCTGCCTCATGTACCATCTCGTACGTTTTTCCTTCAAATTCATTTCCCACGCGCAGCGTGACTTTCAGCCTGGGCGTTAAACCTTTTGAGATTTTCTTTTTCTTCTCGACCGTTACAGGTTGCAACATCAAAACATCCGGAACGGTGTTCTTCGCGCATGAGCTAAATACCGGCGCTGAGGACTTAGAATCACCAAATAGTGCCAGGCGCATATCTTCTTCCATCTGTTCTGTATTCACACCATTTTCTCCGAAGGACATCAATTAAAATCAAACCGAATCTATCAGTCTGGGCGGGCTCCGCAGTGAAACCTTACTGGGCCAAGCTTAATGCTCCTTTGATTGCCTCTGCTACGGCCTCGACACATAACCAGCCGATTGTGTACGACTGGCACCGATGGACGCTTGCCACTACGGGTCGATTGCGACCACACAGGCTTCCGTGTTGCCCTACCAACGTAAATCAAGCTGACGCAGGTGAACAACGCCATTCCTAATGCATAAATATCTCTTTTACCTTATTAGAGTAACATCCGTTTTTCACATTGAAAAACGGTACATTTTTCACGTAACCCGTGAAATGCTCCTCGGACACATCCAAAATTTTTCGATTGAGCCGATCCGAAAATGAAACTTCGAAGCTCGCGTTGCGACCGTTTAACCTCTCAGAGGATAGACAAAAGGCTGGCACCTTTGCTACCCCATCAGTTCATTGATGAGATATTTTTGTTTGCCAAGAATAGCTCAGGGTGTTATTTTAGGAGCTTTAAGCAATTAACTTTAAGAGTAAAAAATAGCCCTCTGAGCCTGCTTTTTGTCTGCTGTGTGTGTGGCGAGAGATCAGCCAGCGAGCACCGAAAAAATCCTGTCCGATGCGGCGCCTATCAAAACGTACACCGCGGATTGTTATGAGCTAATCGTGATGGGTGAGGCCGCGGCGTGACGACAGTATTTCGGTGTTGAAGCGGCTGACCGCTGAAACCGGGTTAGCCAATTTATAAATGTATGCCCTGACCAAAGAGGTGAATGCAGATATCGTTTCATGGGTTGGACTACAAAACAACACTAAATTTTTTCGAGATCAGGGGAACAGGGATGAAAGAATCTAGCATAGTTGAGCATCAGGACTTAACTAAGCAAAATATAGCGACCAGAGTGGAACTATGGGTATTTTTTTTTCTAGCTCTGCTAATGTTGCTCAGCGCATTGATCTTCTCGGTATCACCAATGAACGGAGAAGACTATGCTTTGACCAAGCAGTTTAATGATGCCAGTTTTTTCGAACGTGCGAGCTGGGCAATTCAAAGATCCATACAACAGTCGACGCACTGGAACGCAAGACTGGGCGAGCAGCTTGCAATCTTCTGGTTGGCGATGCCAAAAGTTTGGTTTTCTATTGCTAATCTGATCTCCATTTTTTTGCTTTCCTTTATATTGTCTCTTTTTGCTACTCCTGAAAAAAAGTGGAGCCGCAACAATCTGATGCTATCAAGCCTGCTGGTAATTATAGCTTTTTTTCTGCTATGGCCGCGGTTAGAGATTTTTTTCTGGCGAACCGCATCAGCAGGTTATCTCCAGCCACTGGTCATGACGCTTCTACTTCTACTACCCTTTTATTCATTACGAGCTTGCCGACTATTACTGAGTACCTGGCTTAGCACAACAATATTTGTACTGCTAGGGCTACTCTGCGGACTATCCTTCGAAAATGTGCCTCCAGCATTACTTCCTTATATGGCGTTTATCACATATCTGCACTTCAAGAAAAAAACTGAGTTCCGAACACAGCTTGGCCTGATTGTTCTGATCTATCTGGTGGGCTGGGCACTTCTTATGACTGCTCCATCCACTCATGCGAGGACTGCCTATTACATCACCGCATTAAACATCCCGGCAGCTTCGCTTGGCTATTTTTTCCATCAATCATTGGCTGTACTGCTTGCCTTTGTGGCGACTTCAACTCCTCTTCTAGTCACCCTATTCACGGTACTGCTGATCAATTTCTATTTGAAAACTGGATCATGGCGCCAGCCAGCTAGATTTTATTTGCTATTAGTGCCCGCAGCTCTCTGTATCGCATCCGTAGTAAAGGCCCCCTACATTGAGCCAAGAGCCTTTACTCTTGCTTGGACCATATTGATAATAGTGATCGTAAGACTCACGTACGAGCTTTTGCAACAACTACCTGAAAGATTGGCACAAGTGGCAATTATCTGTCTTGGAATTTCAAGTGTAGGGATAGCAGGACAGGTTCTTGCAGACTATCTAGACTACTCAAGAAAAGTGTCTTGGCGCACAGATTTTATTATGGAAAAACAGAACTCAAATGAGTGTAAGGACGGACTTACAATTCAGATCATAAAAAACAATAGCGATATTCGAATATTAAACAACCGCGAAGATTGGGTTGCAGGCAGCCTGCATCAAGTCAGTAATTACTTCAATTGCAAACTACGCCTTAGCGCACCATAAAAGGGAGAAAGCTCATGCTGGCAGGGAACACAAGAGTAAACACGCAGGATAAAAAGCTAATCTCCCTAGTTATTCCTTTTTATAATGAGGAAGCTAATATCGAGACTACTTTAACCGAGATAACCCGTCATATTGATACACAGCATTATCGCTGGGAAATTGTTGCAATTAACGATGGCAGCAGTGATTCAACATTGGAAAAGCTGAACTTTAGTGATCCGGAAAACTTTGAGTTAGTTATTGTCGATTTATCACGTAATTTCGGGAAGGAAGCCGCATTATCGGCAGGCATTGAGCAGGCACGAGGTGATGCCATCATCCCGTTGGATGCGGATCTGCAAGACCCGCCCCAAGTGATTGCCCAATTGTTGGAGAAATGGGAAGAAGGCTATGACGTGGTGCTCGCTAGGCGAGTGGATCGCTCTAGTGACAGCTTGCTGAAGCAAACAACCGCTGGTGCTTTCTACTCTGTTATTAACAAGCTTTCAGATGTAGCAATACCTCACAACGTCGGTGACTTCCGGCTAATGGACCGCAGAGTAATAGAGGTGCTGAAGTCTCTTCCTGAGCATCGCCGTTTTATGAAAGGTTTATTTGCTTGGGCCGGATTTCGCACCACCAGCGTTGACTACACAAGGCCGGAGAGAAAACACGGCAATACAAAATTTTCTGGTTGGAAACTTTGGAATCTGGCCTTGGAAGGCATCACTTCTTTCTCCATCGTCCCGCTTAAAATATGGACCTATATAGGACTTCTAGTGGCGTTCTGCTCCTTCACCTACGGTGGAGTTATCATAGTTCGCACACTACTTCTAGGCATCGAAGTCCCTGGTTACGCTTCTCTTGCCTCTATAATGCTATTCATGTCTGGGTTACAGATGATAGGAATGGGTATACTCGGCGAGTATGTAGGGCGAACCTACTTAGAATCAAAAAGACGCCCAGCTTTCATAATTCGTTCAGTACACACCAAGGAGGCGCTGCTTAATTCAAAGTCCAGCTATTGCCCCCTTACAAATCAAGATTTGCAGGACACGCTGGCTGCGAAAAACCAAATTAATCAGCGCCCCCCTAAGGTTAACAGCTGTGATTAATAATCTGCATTTTCCGAGATTTGTGAGGTTTGCGTGCGTCGGGGTTGGTAATACGGCCATACACCTATGCGTAGTTTTTCTGCTTGTTGAGCAACTAGCTATTCAGCCGCCACTGGCCAATGCTGCTGCTTTTGCGGTGGCAAACATCGTATCCTATCTACTCAATTCAACGTGGACCTTTCAGAAAAAAACATCCTTTGCTGGTTACTCCAGATTCTTCATTGTCAGCTTAGTGGGCCTAGGGATTTCATGGGGATGTGTATTCAGTAGCGAATTGCTGGAGTTTCACTACGCAGCTGGCGTTTTGGTGTCGGTATTTTTTGTCGCCATAATCGGTTACTTACTCAATAGGCACTTCGTTTTTAAAACATAAACTAGACTTTAAGGTAAGGGTGGTCTGAAGTAGCCATGTGTTTCTGGCTGACTTCGGCCACCCACTGCGGTTGCTCGAGCAGTTCGGGCGTGCGCAGCAAACAGAATTATGTAGATATCAAGACCCAAAAACAAAGCCGCCAAATACCCCTGTAAAAATCAAGGTCAATAGACAACACTGCTCGCTTGAACCACATTTAAAAACAGTTAACCAGATAGCTTTAAAAAAATATCGATTTTTGACCAATAAAGAACAACGCATTGAGCCGAAGAAGAAGCAGCCCTCCTTCATCCTTCTGAAGAGTCGGCGTCCGATGTTCTTCGGTGCGCTTGCCCAGGTCAATCCTGGGTTGGAGCCTCACGAGGGCGATGGTTTTGTAATTATCACCGCCGCAAACGATCAGGGCATGGTCGATACCACGACCGGCGCCCTTTGGTGCTGTCACCAGAGCATGCCAACGAGTGGCTTGATCCCGGCATAACCCATAGCGAGATATTGCAAAGGAACTGTGCCACCGCACGGAAGAGTTTGAATGATTTCCCGTAGGCAAGGCCGTACGGAATGTTAGAAATCCGGGGGGCGGAACTGATTGAGCCAGACAGATCAGCTCAGGTACCACATCACGAAGGCGACTACGGAGATCCACACCAGGGTAAGCACAAATGAAAGACCTGCGAGTTGCTTATCCATCCGCTACCCAATGTGAGGTTAAAAGACTGCAATACGAGCTACAGGGAAACTTTAGTTCATTGAGGGCAACGCGCCACCGTTCAGAACAGCGACTCGTAACAGATGAGATCGATATATTGCCGCCTCACTTTGCCCCCTTTGACGAGTGTTTTAGGCAGCTCCTATCAGAACAGCCCGCCCAACGCTGCCGGCTCCCAATTCATGATTACCAACTCACCGCTGACCTCCGCTTTGCCTTGGCGCTGGTTAGCTGTACTGTATCGGATATCCACCGTCTCACAGTGAAACCCCTCGAACAACTGCCGAATGTCAGGGTGATCGTTGATGCTGACCATCACCTTGCCTTTGCAGCGGCGCATGAAGTCAGCCATCCTTTCGTAGTTCTCGAACGGAAAGTCCACGCCATAACCGGCTGTCTGCCAGTAAGGCGGATCCATGTAGTGGAACGTGTGAGCGCGGTCGTAGCGTTCTGCGCATTCAAGCCAGGGGAGATTTTCGACGTAGGTCCCGGACAGCCGTTGCCAAGCGGCCGAGAGATTCTCCTCGATCCGCAGCAGATTGATGGCCGGGCCAGTGGTCGCGGTACCAAACGTCTGCCCCGTCACCTTACCGGCAAAGGCATGGTGCTGCAGGTAAAAGAAACGTGCGGCGCGCTGGATGTCGGTGAGGGTTTCCGGACGGGTCATCTTCTGCCACTCGAACACCTGACGCGAACTGAGCGCCCATTTGAACTGGCGCACGAATTCCTCCAGGTGGTTCTGCACAACGCGGTACAGCGTAACCAGGTCGCCGTTGATGTCGTTGAGGACCTCAACGGGTGCGGCCTGGGGACGCATGAAATAGAGCGCTGCGCCGCCGGCGAAGACTTCGACGTAGCATTCGTGGGGTGGGAAGAGAGGGATAAGGCGGTCGGCCAGGCGGCGTTTGCCGCCCATCCAAGGGATGATGGGTGTGGACATATAAAAGCAAGACCTTTGCTGTATGGATAAACAGTGCTAGGCTCGCTCCGCTTTGTGCACGAAGCAGGAGCCTTGGCTGGACTTGCAGGGGCATTCTGCGAGGAAGGTGGCCCGGCTGGATGTTGACGCACCCTGCCCGGCCGCTCCTTTACTTCGGTGTAGAAACTTCTTTTGCGTAGGCCTGACAGGCCCGCAGGGCGATCAATCCTTGGTCGCCGGCATCGGTGATGCCGATAATTCGTTGAGCATGCGCTGGGTCAAGTTGGGCTCTTGTGGGGCCATGAACCACGCGGCCGGTGGCGGTGGTGGTTGGCATTGAACAGCTGCCGCTGGCGTCGGTGGTGGCGAGTACGACTGACAGCCGCAAATCAGCAGTAGCCAGGCGATCACGCAGGCGAGCCTGCTTGGTTTGTTCATCGGTCAATTCCTGATGGTGGATTTCGTCTTTGTCCCGCAGGCGCCGCTCCAGGGCGAGGCGCTTATCCTGCTCGTTGCGCTGCAAGGCAGCGCCGGCCAGGGATATCTCAGTGAGGGTGTCGGCATGGAGTCGCGCCTGGCGTTCCAACTGCTGGCCGTAACGCCAACCTTGAGCGGTCCATGCCAATGCAGCGGATCCAGCAGCCAGGAACACCAGCACCAGGCCCATGGCCGCAATTCTGAACTGCGCAGGGATCAGATCGAAGAGACGCATAACACCGCCCTCGCCCTGGCCCACAGTTGCAGGCGATCTTCCAGACCGTTTAGGCCGCCATTGATCCGGCGTGTGATGGTGTTGAACTGATCCTGATCCGCGAGTGCATTCAAGCCGTTTACCGACCAGAACCACGCCGCAGACTCTGCGGCCCACTGCGGCAGTTCGAGCAACTCCGGCGTGCGCAGCAATCGTTCATCGCCGAACAGTGCCAGGCTGCAGCGCCGGTAGTTGTCGTGGCCGGTGACCTGAATCAACCCACGACCGCGATATCGCTGACCATCGCCGTCAGCCTCCGGCGTGTTGCCAAGCTTGGCAGCCAGGGTGCCGGTGTCGTACTTGCTCAGGTACTGATCGCCGCCCAGTTCGCGGACGTACTGCAGTTGCCCCGACTCGTGGCCGACCTGGGCGAGGAACGCCGCCTGACGCTTCGGCGTGTCGATCTTACGGTTGATCATGGCTGCGTTCAGGGCAGATACAAAAACGCCCGCTTGGAGGCGGGCGTTCGGCATGATGCGTTGCAGCTGTTGCTCGGTAACAGACATAAAAACTCCAGACATAAAAAAACCGCACTCAGGCGGCGATGGGATGCACTACTGCTTCTCGACGCTCACGACTTTGAGCGGCTTCTGTTCCTTCTTTTTCTTGCCTTTGGATTTACCTTTCTTGCCGGCATTGCACTCCACCGTGGTCGACCAGCCAGACTGGGTGAACACCTGCTCGACCGAATCCGCCAAGTACTCTCCGTCAAGACCGACCTTGAAGCCCTGGGCGTTGATCAGGCGTTCGGCAAAAATGTCTGTTCGCCCAGGCATCTCGAAACGCACGTCGGCGGTCGAGCGATTGAACGCTGCCAAACGAGCCTTGGCGGCAGCCTCGGCAGCGGTCTTGTTCGGATAGATATGCCGGTCGGTATGCACCGCCGGCAATCCATCTGGGGCGTCGTTGTTGTCAACGGTGACCACCGACAGCTTGCCGTCCTTCTTGTTCTGATGCTTGGTCGCCACCGCTTTGTGTGAGTTGCGATCCCCGAGGCTGAATTGCCATCGACTGAGATCGCTTTTGGTCAGTGTGATCGCGCCGAACGTCTTACCGCTCGCTGTCTGGCTACCTTGACGCGGCATCACCAACAGCTTGCCGTCCGCGACCTTGGCCGTGCAGTCGTATTGCTTAGCCAGGCGCGTGATGAAATTAAAATCGGACTCGTTGAGCTGATCCACACGGGCGACCTTCGTCGCTACCGGACACACTGCCTGCCAGCCATTGCGCGCCGCGATGTCGGCCACGATCTTCGACAGCGGCACGTCCTCCCAGCTTCCGCTACGGATGGTTTTGCCACTGCCGCGCATGTCGCTGGCCTTGCCCTTGATCACAATCGTATCCGGCGGGCCGGACACTTCGACCGTGTCCACTGCGTAACGCCCAAGGCGCATCAGGGATGTCTCGGCGTAACCCAGGTAAATCTCGATCGAGCTACCGCGCCGGGGCAACTGCACCTGGCCGTCACGGTCATCGATACGCAATTCAAACTCGTCGGAATCCATACCCGGCTTGTCAGAAGTCCGCAGCAGCAACAGTCGATCATTGATCTTGGCGGTAATATCGGCGCCATCGGCAACGATTCGAAAAGAGGGAGTCATGGATTTTGTCCAAAAAAATACCCGCACAAGGCGGGTCGTAAACAAAGTGCCGTTACACGTGACGCAACGGGATGATGGCGGTGTGGATCGGGCTCAATCCCACAAACTAATCCCTTCCTCGATCGGGCTTGGCAGATCCGGCAGAACGATCACCACCCCCGTGCGATAAGGCTGGGGCTCGTCTGCCAACCCCTGATTGGCGTCAAGCACCGCCTCAACGCTGCCGTTTAGATGGCCGTAAACGTTATGACAAATGACATCGAGCATGTCTCCGTCAGACGTTCTGCATGTCGTCGCCATAGCGCGCAAACTCCAGAGTGAACCCTTGTTTACGGGGAATGCCGCCGTGCAGCAGAGCGCCCTGTTCCTCATTGATGGACTTCAGGCACCAGGTGCCGATCACCTCGCCGTAGCCCGTGGTGAGGGTCAGCGGCTGCAGCCGGCCGCCGATGGTGCGCAAGGTGTCAAGCTGCTTGAGGCCACCCTTGAAGCCTGGATAAATCGTTCCTTTGAGTGTGAGCTTTTCCTCGCCCATGCCCACGGCCTGCTGCGCCGGGCGGCGCGACAGTCGCTCTTGCGAAGCCCAACGGAATTCGGTCGAGCGGCTCAGCTCGTCGAATGCGGCCGTGTCCAGGTTGAAGTAGTACGGCTGAACCTTTGGGTCCCGGGGCTGGATAATCAGCAAGTGCGGGAAAGGCTTGACCGCTTCCGGTGCTGGTGTGGCATCCATGGCAAAGGCACTGGTGGGCACGATGTTCGCCAACGACGGGCTGACCTTGCCGGCGATGTTGTTGATCGCCGTCGCCGCCCTGCCCGCCTGTTCCTTCAGGGCGCCCATTCGCTCCTGCACTTCGGTCGCCGCCCGTGTCGCGCGGCCGTACACAGCCACCACCTGGCCGACCTTCGCCTGCGCTGCATCCACGCCGCGCATTACCCTTTGTAGCTTGGCACCGACAGTCGGCCCCACGAACGGGATGTTTTCCAGCTCCGACGCTGCGCCGGTTAATTCCCTGATTGCGCCGTTGACCGGCCCAAGCATGCCGTCGGCACTACGTCTGCCCGCCTCCCCCGCTTCGACCAGGTACTTGAGGCCCGACTGCATCTGTTCCATATAAGCCATAGGCCCCCCTTACAGGTGCGGTTCGTCGTAAAGCTTCGCGGCGTTTTGTTTAGCCGCATCAGCCATCATTAACCGCATATGCGGCATGAGGTCTTGCGCCAAGCGCTGCGGGTCTTTCACATCCCCTTGCACCGTGACCGGCATGCTCAATGAGTACTCAAATTTCTGGTCAACTTTGGCAGGCACGGGCTTCTCCGGCTCTTTGGGCTGAATCGCTACCGCCGCCGGCCTGGACGGTGCCGCCACCGCTAGAGAACGTGCTACATCACCCAGCACCGGTGCCTGCGGTGCAGGTGCCATTAGCAGAGCACCCGAACCGTTCGCGCTGTTGAATGACTTGCCCATGGTCGCCAAGCTTGGAATGGCTGGCCCCGGCCGAGGTGCCATCAGCAACGGCGTAACCGGAGGCGCGGGCTTTTCATCCTCACCTCCAAACCACGACTTACCTGCAGCTCCGCCCAGCGCCGAACCACCCATGCTGCCCAAGTAAGCGCCTACAAGCCCGCCAATGGCGGTACCAATAATCGGCACCACCGAGCCAATAGCCGCACCTGCAGCAGCACCGGCCATAGTGCCGGCGAGATTGCCGGCGGCAGCGCCATAACCCTCGGCCTTTTCATCCTTGGTCTTGGCATTTTCATAGGTGTCGAAGGCCATGGCGCCGGCCTCCATCAGCGAGCCACCAGGTATCATCTTGGCGGCTTTGCCGATCTTACCGACCGCTTGCACTACCCCGCTCAGCTTGGACAACGCACCGCTAGGCACCGCAACCGGTGGAATCGGTGGACGAGGGACCGGTAACGCAGGCCGAGGCACTGCCGGCCCCGGAACGGGCACCCGCGCACGTAGCGGACCACCCGCTCGAGGCGGTGTCGGCCGACGACGCGAAGGTGTACGCCTTGTAGCGCGACCACGCCGGCGAGCCTCGCCTGGCCCCGCAGGGGAGCCACCCATTGCAGTCGCATTAACGACAAAAACCTTTTGGACGGTGCCCTCACCGGCCCCTGATTCAACACCTCCGGCACCTTCGCTGTCGCCAGACGCCGCCTCTTTAGCTAGCGAAACCACCTTAAGGCCAGTCGCGACAAGGTCAAACTTGCCGGGTTTCTTGTCATCCTTACCCTCACCATCGGCTGGCTCACCCTTGAGCGCAGCAACCGCCTTGAGCCCAGTCTCAACCAACGACAGCGCTTTGCCGGCCCTGCCTTTGGGCTCGCCACCCTTTCCATCGCCCCCGACAGCACCATCCTTGGAGTTGGTCACAAAGACTTTTTGCACTTCGCCGGACTTGCCACCTAACGAGCCCCGCGCGACGTTGAGTAAACCTTTAGCAATTTTGAAGGAACTGAGCAGCCCCTTCAGTGCGACAAGTCCGCCACCCACCGCCGCGATGCCCGTCACCACCCCGGGCGCGCTGTCAGACAGCGAGGTAATACCCTTGGTGACTTTGGTCAACGCTTCAGCCACGGTGTCCGTGACTGGGCGCAGTGCATCCCCGACACTGCGCATGGCGTCATCCATCGACTGAGCCATTTCGGCCCACTTCTGCGAAGACGCCTCGCGCCGCTCGCTGAGGTTTTTATCGAGAATGCCCGTGGCATCCCGCGAATCGTTTTTGAGCTGGCTGTACAACGCCTTGTTCTGCATATAGGCAGAAAGCGCGGCCTTCACCTGCATGTCAGCAAACAGGTCGCCCGTGCGCAAGGACTCCTCCAGCGAGGCCATCATGGCCTTGGCTTTCTCCGGGTCGGACTCCTTGCTGATTTTCGCCGTGGCCTCGGCCATCGCCGCCGCGCGCTTCGGATCGGTGGCTTGAATATACTTCTGCGCCAACGCCATGCTGGTTTCCAGCGTGGACATGCCGTTCTGCAAGCCGGTCTGCATCGAGCCCTTATAGTCGATACCGGCCTTTGCATACGCCTTGACGGTTTCGCCAGAGCCGATTTTGCTCATCCAGTTCTTCAGGTTGTTCGCCGCCTCATCGGCGCCGCCGGCAGACTTCATCTGCACTTGCAGCATGGCACCCAATTGCGTCACCGCATCCATGCCGGTGATGCCCAGGCTGCCCATGTTCGCCAACAGCTCAGGAAACCATTTAGCCATGTCGGCCGCTTCGAAGCTGCCGGCCTGCCCTTGGTAGGCAATCGCCTCCAGCGCCTGCTGCATCTGCTTAGAATCGGTGATCTTGGCGTTTTGCCCCAGGGCGTTGATCATCTTCGCCGTGTCGACACCGCTCGACCCCTGCCCCACGACAAACTTGGCCGCAACTGGCGCATATTCCAGTGCCTTGCTCAACTCCATGCCGGCGCCGACCAACTGGTTGACGACGTCGGCAACATCGTTACGCGCCATGCCGGTGTCGCGCGAGGTATCGATGATCTTGCGCGACATCTCCTTCTCTTGTGGCTTGTTGGCGATGCCGGCCTTGATCGCGATGTCACGAACAATGGCCCCAAAATCCGCGCTGACCTTGGTCGGAACAGCTAGCATGCCGACACCAACAACAGCGGCGCCGACTGTACTTTTCATGCCGTTCTTACCAGCATCCAGCTGCTGATACCCCCGGGATTTAAGCTCGGCTTTATTGGCGGTCTGTCCCATGGAACGATAGGCTTTTTCCAGCCGACCGACCTCGATACCCTGTTTTTTCAAACTGTCGAGATTGGAGTTCAAACGCCCCAGCAGCTTGGATGCGCCCTCAGAGCCGCTGTCATGGGCTTTCTTCCATTCTTCACGCAAGCGAATGGTGTCGCCGATAGTGCGCTGTAGAACACGCGCCTTGTTTCCTTCCGCCTCAAGACGCTTGATGCGTCCTGTTACATCTTTAAACGCAGCGCCGACAGTCGAACTGACGGCACCGCCGATCACCAGCCCGAGGGCGATTTTGTTCGCCATGTCATGGCCCTCATTTGCATAGCGTTACCGAAGGCAGCTCAATCCGTGAGCCACCACACCATCTCGGCAAACGGCATTGACTGAATCTCGGCGGCGGAAAATCCGGTTTCCGCCGCCAGACGTTTCGCGGCCATTTTTATGACGGCTGGATCAAATCCCGTCGTCTTGGTCCATGCGAAAATAGCCGGCCTGCAGGCGGTTAAAATCCACCAGCTTCAGGCCCTCCAGATCTGCGATAGGTGCACCGGCAAGCGAGGCAAACAAGACCAGCTCACGCTGCTCGGCATCACCGGCAGCGTCCCGATTTGCCGCGCGCACATCGCCCACTGTTGGGGAGCGCAGAGGCAATTTATCGACCGACACCCCATTGATTTCACTCGGACAGGTAAGCGTCACCACGGCCTGATCGGTGGTCACCGACAACCACGACGGCATCACGTCCGTGTAGTCTGTTTCGGGAACAAGGTGCGAATACGCGGCTTGAACACGGCGATAGTCCGTCAGCTTGAGGCTTTCGAGATCCTTGACGCCCACCTCAGCCAGCCCGGCGAACAACATCAGCTCACGCTGTTCCTCGTCGCCATTTGACGCTTTGTCGGCTGCCCGGACCTCGCGTACCACCGGGGCACGCAAGGTGAGCGTCTCGACCAGCACGCCGTTGGCATTGCTTGGCCGCGTGAGCGTCACGACAGCAGCGAGCGTACTGAGCGACAACCAGGCCGGCACCTGCTTAGTGTTTGCTTGATTCATCTGGATCTATTCCCTTAGAGGCCGAGTGCGGCGCGAATGTCAGCGAGCTGGTCTTTGCCGTCGACGACTTGAACACCCGCGACCATGTCGATTTCGTACATGACGCGGCCGTCGATTTTTCGAGCTTGTAATAGGACGCCGCAACGGCGTGCTTGATCTCCGCCGAATCACCAGCCTTCCAGTCGCCAAGGTCGACCTCTTTGAGCAACCCGCGAATGGTGGCAACTACGGCGGTCACTGCGCCCTTTTGGCCTCTGAACGCCCCTCGGAAAGTCGCGTTGAAGGCCGTGCCATCGGCCAAGCCAAAGTGTTTCAACGACTCACGACGCACGCCCTTGGTGACAAATGACGGTTCCATTTTTTCCAGCCCCTGGGCCATCTCAATGGCACCGGCCATGCCACCACCACGATACTCGTCGGTCTTAATCGTCAGCTTGGGCAGGGTCAAACTCGGCACATCACCGGCGAAGTTCACGCCGTCGACAAACAGGTTCGTGTTATACAAAGTTTGAGGAATCATTGGTTTGGCCCCTTAGGCTGCTTCAAGAACTTCGGTCATCCACTGATCGGTGACTTCGAAAAGGAAATTCGGGTTTTCTGCCGGCGGCACGTCGGTGAAGCGGATGCGCCAATACACTTTGCCCTGGGCGATCTGGCTGGCCGTATTCAGCTCGGTGTCCGGGTACACCTCAAAATTGATAATCGCGCCCTGGGCTTTCAGGTCGCGCATGAAAGCGTCCAGGCCGTCAGTCACATCCTTGACGTAGGTCTTGGTGATCGAGCGGTCTACCGCCCACTTGTGGCCCGCCTGCACCGCATCCATGAGGATGAACAGCGTGCGAACGCGGGTGACGAACGCCCACTTCGGATCACTCGACAGCGTGCGGTTACCCCACAGGCGATAGCCGTCGTCGCGAATGATCGTCGCGATATTGGCGTTGTTCAGCAGGTTGGCGCGGCACGTCTCGTCGCCGTCCAGGTACTCGACAGCCCGGGTCGTGCCGGTGATACCGGTGAACTCCTTGTTCGACGGCGAGGCCCAGAAGCCATATTCGGCATCGGTCCAGGCAAACAAGCCTGCCGCCCAGGCCGAGCCCGGCGCATCAACCGTCTTGCTGAGGTCGGTGTCCCAGTACTGAACGCCCGGGTCAACCATGAACAGATTGCGACTGCCGAAGTTATCGGCATAGAGCATTGCCGCCTCATCCGTGGTGCGAGGACCATCGAGAATGCCGATAGCCCGCAGCTTCTGCGCCAAGCTATCGAGCACGGTAGCCACTGCTTGCGTGGCCGTGTGCCCAGGCGCAATCAACAGCCGCGGCTGTGCGTTGAACAGGCTTTTGCCGTCGAGCAACGCCTGCAGGCCGGTACGCTGACCCGACGCCAAAACGCCACCGATAATCGCCGAGGTTTGCATCGCCGCGTCTTCCAGCTTCGGCACGCCGATAGCGACGATCACCGCCTTGGCCTTGGTGTAGATCGCTTTACAGGCCTTGGTGATTGCCGAGTTTGGACCGAAAGCGGCAATGGCTTCGCGCTCAGTGGTGATCAACTTCAACTCGCCGGCCTTGGCCGTGCCCCCATCCAGCCCGCCTGGGGTGAAGGTGTCGCATAGTCCAATAATGGAAGAAGACGGCAAAGAAATAGTGCGCGCGCCCGTCTTGATGTCGGTCGTGGTAACGCCGTGAAAGAAACTCATAAGGCTCGATCTCCAGAAACGAAAAAGCCCCGCATGAGCGAGGCCGTTAGGGATGTACGTTTTACGCGTAGAGGAAAAGAAAACGCCCCGTCAGTGCGGGGCGTTTATTCAATCTGAGCAACCAGCCAGAGAGGTGCTGGCGGGCGGTGTTCAATCAACGGGAATCCACCCGCTTCCGGCCAGCTGCGAAGTAATCGGCGGTACGCTTGAAGCTCGTTGTACTGCAGAGCAGTTAATGTGGTGTCGATGCCCTCCTCCAACTCGTCGCGATGACGCGTCACCACACCATCCGTTTCCGATAGGCGTTGATCCCGCCAAACACGCTCGCTTGCAGCCAATGCCTCAACGCTGGGCGGAAGCGGATCAGCCAACATAGGAAATCCGTCATCCCCCCAGATAATAACCTTACCCTCTGACTGCCCCAGCAGTAGCTCAGCGTGGCGTTCAGCTGAGATTTCCACAACGTCATCCGGCATCGAAGCGTTAATAGACGCGTCGTAAAAACCGCACGTTTTTTTTGAAGTGAACATAGGTTTCCTCTATTTTCCGATGGCTATCCAGCGCGTGCTAGTTCCTTGCGAGCAACGGATAATGAAAGATGCCAGGCTCCCGTTGGTATTCGTCGAAACGGTTCCGACCACACCGCTGGTTAGCGTGTAGTCGCTGGTCGCAACTACCGAGTGAAAGGCCCCAGGGAATGCTATTGGCAACGTAATCGTCTGGTCGGAGCTACTCGCTACAACCGAGATTGAGCCCCACTGAATAATTAACCCGCTTGCCAACTTCTGATAACCGCTGCTTGCCAGTGATGCGGCAAACTGTGCCGAGTACTTCAGAGCCCCAGCCCCATGCATCCGCCATACGCCCGACTGCTTTGTAAAGTGGGCGGTATCGCCTGGACTCAGGTTAACGACGGTATAAAGCTGCCCGTCAGGACTGATCCGGTTACCCCCGTTGATGGTGATGCTTTTGTTATAGCCTGTTGGGTTGTGGAGAATGATCGCCGCCCCATCTGGAACGAGATTCAGCAACGGCAGTGCGACTGTTTGAGCACCGCCCGCCATAAGCGATGTAAAGCCGCCTACATCACTAAGAGGCAGCGTAAGCCCGGTCCCCGCCTCGTCTCTTCCCGAAGCAAAACTACCTAATGCTTTTTGAACGAATTCGGTTGTTGCCAGCAATTGGGAGCTATCGAATCGTGGTGCCAATGGAGCTGTCGGTAAGCCCTGAAACGCTGGTGAATTGATCGCCGCAAAACCTTGCGTGACGTTCTGAAATGTCAGCGCGGTGGTGCCGAGGACAATCACACCATCAGTGACTAACTGCCAGCGGGTGTCGGCCAGCGTGGTGCCCTGCTCGACCGACACCAGCAGCGCCGACGTTACTTCGGCATTGGTATCGGCATCTTCTGTGCGTTTCCATACACCCGCCGCTGCAACGTACAGCCCGTTGTCCTTAGCGACATTCTGGTTCTTCACCAGCACTCGATCACCGGCCGCTAACACA
>NZ_LXJP01000087.1:0-17629 GCF_001728855.1 Pseudomonas sp. AP19
CCCCATGAGAAAACACCGCACCGCAGAACAGTGGCAAGTCCTAATCGGTCAGCAGCGTGACAGCGGCCTGTCGGCCACGCAGTTCTGCAAGGAGCACAAACTCGGTTATGCCAGCTTCTGTAGTTGGCGCAAGCGCCTGTTGAGTCAGCCGGTCGGTGAGGCTGCGGATTCTGGTTATGCCAGCTTCCTGGATCTGTCATCGCTGATGGATGACTCGGCCTCTCCCGGAAGCGGCTGGAATATCGTGCTGAGCCTGGGTAATGGTGTTGAGCTAAGGCTGAGCCAGATCAGATGATCGGTCTGGATAGCCAGGCCCGGATCTGGCTGTGCACCGAGCCCACGGATATGCGCAAATCCTTCCGGGGGCTGAGCGCTCTGGTCCGCAATCAACTCAAGCAAGATCCGCTCAGCGGGCAGTATTTTGTCTTCGTTAACCGTCGCAAGACCCAAATGAAGATGTTGTATTTCACGCCCACGGGCTACTGCCTGTGGGCCAAGCGACTGGAGCAGGGGCAGTTCCGGGTACGGCCGTCTTCTTCGGGACAGCGCCCCTTAAACCTGACTGATCTCCAGTTGCTGATTGACGGTATCGAGGTGCAAAAGTACCGTCAGTTCAAGCGTTTTCGGGGCACGTAGCGGGTTGTGTTCCGGTATAATATCGGCCATGAATTCAATGGCTTCCGCGTCCTATTCCAACGCCCCTTCCTACTCGGTACTGGCCGAGGAGAATGCCCTGTTGCGTGAGCAGCTACAGGTCATGCAGCGGCAGTTGGACTGGTTCAAGAAGCAGCTGTTCGGCCCCAAGTCCGAGAAGCAGGTGTATGACCTCCCGGAGCAGGGCGGCCTGTTCCAATCGAATGATGCGGCTAGCCCGGAGAAGCCTCTCGATGCGGAGAAACGCCCGGTTCGGGCTTATCAGCGAGGCACCGGAAAGAAACAGCGGGACGACGACTGCCTGAACGATACGGGTCTGCGTTTTACAGCGGACGTGCCAGTGGAAGTTGTTGAACACCTGCCGCCGGAGCTAAGCGGCCCCGACGCCGACCAGTACGACATCCTTGGCACCAAAACGACCTATCGGCTGGCCCAGCGGACGTCCAGTTACGTGGTGTTGCAAGTGGAACGCCCCGTATTTCGGCGCAAGGGCAGCGACAAGCCCGTGACCACGCCGGCCCCGTCCAACGTACTGGACAACAGCCTGGCCGACGTCAGCTTGTTGGCGGGTCTGATGGTCGACAAGTTCCAGTTTCACCTACCGCTGTATCGCCAACACCAACGCATCCAGCAAGCGGGTATTACCCTCAGCCGCAGCACCCTCACCAATCTGATCAAGCGATCTATTGATCTGCTGCGGCCGATCGTGGATGCCCAGACCGACAATGTTCTGCGCAGCCGGGTGTTGGCGATGGATGAGACGCCGATTAAAGCTGGCCACCAGGGTCGGGCAGGCCCACAAAAAGGCAAGATGAAATCCGGCTGGTTCTGGCCGTTATACGGCGATGCCGATGAAGTGGTGTTCACTTACTCGAACAGTCGAGGCCGAGCCCATATCGAGCAGGTACTGAACGAACAGTTCAGCGGAACTCTGATCAGTGACGGCTATGCTGCTTATGCCCGCTATGCCGCCGCACAGCAGAACATCATCCACGCGCAGTGCTGGGTGCACAGTCGTCGTTACTTCATTGAGGCGCAGAAGGACCACCCGATAACTGCCACCGAAGCCCTTCAGCAGATTGCCAAGCTATACACCAACGAAGAAGAGATCCGCGTCCAGCAACTGACCGGCGAAAAGAAACGCCAGTACCGGCTGCTCCACTCAAAGCCGGTGGTCAGCGACTTCTTCCAATGGTGCCGGGATCAACTGGCACAGGGCGGTCTGCTGCCCAGTGATTTATTGACCAAAGCACTGAACTACGTGCTCAGCCGTGAAGCCAGCCTGACCGTCTTCCTGGAAGACCCAGACGTCCAGCCAGACACCAACCACCTGGAACGGGCCCTGCGCCCCATTCCCATGGGACGCAAGAACTGGCTGTTCTGCTGGACTGAACTCGGCGCGGAACACGTGGGCATCATCCAGAGCCTGATCACTACGTGCAAACTGCACGACATCAACCCGTACACCTATCTGGTGGACGTGCTGCAGCGCATCAGTCAGCACCCGGCCAGCAAGGTCGCTGACCTGACGCCTCGGCTCTGGAAGACCCGGTTCGCCGATAATCCGTTACGCTCGCTGATCGATCCGCGCCATTCTGATCGACAGACCGCACAGCCAAAGGGCACCCTCCATGCGCATTGAAGACATGAGCATCGATCAGCTATTGGAGCTGAACCGAATGATCTGCCGGCGCATTGATGAACTGCAAGATCAAGAAAACCTGCAGGCGCTGAGTCGGCTGCACGTGGGGCTGAAGGTGACCTTCGAAAGCCGAACTGGCTTGACTATGGGGATCGTCACCAAGATCAACCGCAAGAGCGTGATCGTCCTGGCCGAGAACGGCACGAAACAGTACAAGGTCTCACCGGAATTGCTAAGGCCCCTTCGGGACGTAAAGTAAGTCCAGTACGTCGTGGAATGAACGCTTACGGTTTGGGTGAGCTCGGCCAGCGGATATCTAGGCCTTTTCTGCTAGCAAGTCAGCTGGCTTAGCTTCAACTGCACATGCTGGGATATAAGGTCATTCCGGCGAAGCTGCTCTGGCAACGAGATGACGAGCTTTGCCAGAGCAGCAAGTCGCGAATGTTACGCAGCCATGCGCTCGCATTCTTCAGCGCACTTCATGCACGCTTTGGCACACTCTTGGCAGTGATCCACTTGATGTTTCGCGCATTCCTCTCCGCATGCACGGCAGATCTTGGCGCAAAGGGCACAAAATTCTTTAGCGTAATCACTTTCGCGACTCATCAGTATGGCGGCCAACCTACAAATGTCCGCGCAGTCGCGGTCAAGCTCGATGCAGCGTGCCATCATTTTTACGTCATCCTCACGCAGGCAAGCAGAGGCGCACGTTTCGCACACAAGGGCGCAGTTCGAACAAGCTTGGATACAGGAAGCGAACATTGAGTTTGTCATTGCGTTCTCCAGGGTTCGATAGTTGTATGTCGTCGGTGCCTACTGACCGATACGGCTCATCAGCCTGTTAGCAGACACTGAATTATGACACGCTCCTACCGAGCCCGTTTCGAAAAACTTCATTACAATGTTGTAAGGTAAATCCAACCGCACCGGGGGGGGATGCGGACAAAAACTTGGACTGGTTATGCCGCTAAGCCCAGGCTTTCACGATACTCAATGGGACTGAGCGCGCCGAGGGAAATCTTTATACGTTTTTCGTTGTACCAGCGAATGTATGAATCCAAGGCCTGAATGAACTGCTCGATGCTCGTTGACTGCCAGTTGCGAGGATAGAACAGTTCCGTTTTCAGTCGGCCGAAGAAACCTTCACAAGCCGCGTTGTCTGGTGAGCAGCCTTTGCGCGACATCGAACGAATCAGCTTCGCATCAGCGATGCGCGATAACCAGCCGGGCCAGCGGTAGTGAGCGCCACGATCGGAGTGAACAACAGGCCGTTTATCGTTACTGGCCACCGTTTCGATAGCTGCATCCAGCATCGTGTTCACAAGCTCGGCGTCGGGACGCGTGCCGATCGACCAACTGATTACCTTCCCATCGAAGCAGTCGATCATGGGGGACAGGTACACCTTGCCTGCCGGGATCTGGAACTCCGAGATGTCGGTCAGCCATTTCTCATTCGGAGCTAGGGCCGTGAAGTCGCGGTTGAGGAGGTTTTCCGGCGCCGGACTGATCTCCCCGAGGTAGGAACCGTATCGACGCCGTTTCGGCTTGGCGACGACTAGGCACTCCTGCTTCATCAAGCGCTGCACCACCTTCTCTGAAAGGCGCACACGCTGCCTGCTCAACGAAGCTCGCATCCGACGGTAGCCATAGCAACGATGATTGCGCTCGAATATGTCCGCCATGGCACGACGCACTTCGGTGTACTTTTCCGCGACCTGCATTCGGGCTCGATGATAGAAATAGGAGCTTCGGGCCAAGCCCAACGCGTCAAGCAGCTCTAGCAAGGAGTACCTATGCCTAAGGGCATCAGCCAGCAATGTCTTCTCCCGATTGGTCAGGACTTGCCGGTTGATGCCCGTCTCTTTTTTTATGAGTTCATTCGCCCTCATCAACAGGTCATGTTCAAGCTGCAAACGGCGAACATCGAGCTGGAGAGATTCGAGTTGCCGCTGCAACTCCTCTCGTTCCGGTGACGATGAGGGTTCAAGTCGACACTTCATGGATGGGGATACCTCTGGGCCGAGTAGCTGGTTTTTCCAGTTGTACAAGGTCGGCCTGCACACGCCCAGCTTTTGAGCCAGGGCTTTCGCACTTTCTTTTCGCGTGCACAGCGCGATGACCGCTGCCTGCTTCACCGCTGGCGGCCGGGCTAACCCGTCTGATCGACTGACAACACGCGTATGCAACTCGGGGTGCATTTCGTAAATCCAGGCACGCAAAGAATCCCGCGCGGGGTAGCCCAACGCCTTGATGGTAGCGGCGATGTTGCGACCGTATTCGAGATAGTGCTCGACAGCCTTTTCCCTTTGGGCCGGTGAGTACTTCGACTTCGAGTTCTCGTAGCAACGCGGCAGGTCGAGGCATCGCTCATACTCTGCGTGCCAGCTCTTCAAAGAGTTCTTCGTCGGGTAGCCCAACTGACGAATAGTTGCCCCGGTTCGCTTGCCCAGTTTGATGTAGAGCTTGACCGCTCGGATACGGTCTTCGTATGAATACATGAACTACCTCCAGGTAGTCCAAGATTTCCGCCGCATCCCCGGTGGGTCAATTTTCCATCAGCGCCAACATACACCCACGAAGAAGTCATGCGGGCGATGCAGGAACTCATCGACCAAGCGCGAGACAAGCCATGTTGATCGGCTGACGGAAATTTCTGGGTTTCCGGCTTACAACCCCATACAGCTACATTCGATGAATTTTTGAAGTCCATAATTTTTCCTCATTGCGCACTCCAGCCATACCGGCGAGCCTCTACTGACCTTGCCCAACGTTCGACGGATGGGCTTACCTACCTATCCGTAACCTGCGGCCCGGTCTTAGCGTTAACTGCCTCCATCTCACGCAAGCTGTTTGCGCGCTCCATTTCGTACGCAACCTGTCCAATAGCCCGAGCAACCAAATACAAGCCGCCTCCGCAGAGAACACCGACAGTCCAGATAGAAAGCCAAACCATAAATCCACCTCAATCATTGTTGTCGTCACGCAACCCGCGCCCTGATACTGCCAAATCATCTCAAGACAAGAACTAATGCAAGCTTATAAACGCCCCCCCCCCCTTCGGGGGGCTGTTACATTTTCAGGAAGGTGCGAATCACTACAGCTACCTTACTTCGACGGGTTGTGCAACGGATCTGCGCCGATGAAAACTTCCTCGGGAGCCTCGGGCCACTCGCGGCGAATCACATCGAAATCACCCCCGTTCCAAAGTCGCAGGAACTGCATTCCCTCATCATCGTCAAGAGCGAACTGGATAGCGGCCACAGCAGCGTCATTGTCAAGGGCGGACAGATGCGCCTGGATGGACTTAGCGGCCTGCTCGAAGAACTCATTGAGCCCTTCACATTGAGCCATAACATTTACGCCAAGCGCGAAACCGCGTGCAGCCCCCTTAGCATTTGCCAAGCTCAATACGTCTTGGGAAGAAAGAATCTGGCCGAGTAAGATGACTGCAAGTTTCTCGACGCTAGGCTCAAGACCCAAAGCACTGAGGTCCTTTAGTGCAGTAGCGAATTCGTCCAGGTTCACGCCGGACAGTTTCAGGTCTTGAAGATACTCGACGCGCAGTTCTGCGATGGTGGTCATCATGGTTACTCCGTTCTGAGACGCGAAACCCGCACCTCTCATACGACCTACGCCCCACGTTTGAAGGCGGGGCTTGGACGTACCTAGGCGGCTTGTCCGTGAATTCAGTTATGATTGCGCAGGGCCGCGCTTGCCATCCCTGCAATATCAGTGACTGATGGGGTGCGAAACTCAACCCTAATCACTTCTGCGACGGTGGGCGCCGCTGCATCTGCCCACGCAAGATCCACTTCCCACTTTCCCCCTAACCCCGCCACGCACCAGCTTTGGCTAATTCACTGATGTCGTTACCCCAAGGAAACTCACCTCGTGTCTGCTCCCAGCAACAGAAATTGAGAAAATTCTCTTCTCGTTCGTTAACAGTTTGCCAATGCATCATGTACACCTGTTGAGAGAAGCTTCCCCACGCTTCGTGGAGTGCCCAATCGCCCCAGTCAGATAGCTCAGGGTAAAATTTACGCAGCCTTGCAACATCGATTGCCGTCTCAGCATCAGTGTCGAGGGTGTGTGAAGCTTCATCGCCAGCGCGCACGAAGTGTGGTGATGGAGTGAATACGAAAGACATTTGTCCTCCTGCAATATTCTGAGAAGCAAAAGTGTGTCTAGTACTGGCTAAGCCCACACAGGATGGGTTTGACGATGCAAGAGTCAATTCCCGCGACTTTCTGCACGTCGCGCCAAAGCGCGCTGCATGTATTCAATAGCTTTTTCCAGATTCGCAACGGCATAATCGGGACAAGGCGTTGAACTTGGCTTTTCAGGATCGTTGAGCCACGACCGGACGGTTCGCACTGCGCAGGGCCGCGCAGTCACTGCTGCAATTAGCTCAGCGCTTTTTGCTTGAGTGATACCGTACGTCTCGAGCAGTAGTAGATAACGTGTTCGGTTGTCCACTCATCCCTCACTTAGTCATTAGTAGGCAATGTTGCCTAGGCAAGATAACAGGCAATGTTGCCTACTGATTCTAACGCCGCGGCCCCGGTATCAGGGCAGGGCCAGCGTGGCAGCTGATCGACGTTTTCTTTAGCTATTTGGTCCGTCTGGGTCGGCGGCGCGGAGCGTCTGACTATCTTGTATACCTGTGACATACCTGGGTGGAAATTTCTTGCTCATTGCCTCCGCAGCCTTCGCTAGTGGGTGCGCGGCACGCACAGCAGCGGAATGCTTGGCTTCGACCTCAAGCATTGCGGTTACTGCTGCTTCCCCCATCCCACTGTCAGACAAATGTCCCAGCTCCAACAGAGCGCTCAAAGCACCACTGTCGCGAAGGTATTCATCTTCATCGTCTTCGGTAACCGTTCTGGCTTCATGTTTTGCATGGAAACGCAGCACTGCTGAAAGCTGCTGTTGCGCCATACCTATCAGAGTGAGCTCCAACTTGTTCATGGTGTAGTCCCTATCTGATCTCTCGGGCGCGAAAACCGCGCCTCCTGTAATTCAAGGTGCACGATTCTATTTTCTTAGCTTCACTACGTTCGATGGCAGAACGTCTTTCGTTTTTTCACCGGTCCCACAAACTTTGGAAAATCCGATCGAAAACACAACGAGACCACCTATAGCCACCACGTAGCCGGTAGCACCCAGCTGATCAAAAAATCCTCCATAACCGTCCCACGGCAGGGTTATAGACACGCCGAAAATCATCAACAAAACCCCGATAACTTTCATGACATTGACAGTCCATTTAAATACAGTCATCCAAAAAGGAAACCCGCCAATCAACAGCAGGATGAAGCTCAACCTGATGAACTCAGAAAAAACCATTACCGCCCCCCATACTTCTTAAAAACATCCAAATTCAATTACTGGATTCTGCGTAATCCGCGTCATGCAGTTCTATCTCGACGAAGGAAACACCGCGGGCATTCAGGGCTTATGCAAAATCTTGAGGGCCAGCAAACGGTTTGTTCAACCTGTTTTTCCTATTTCCGTCTAACTGGACGTAGAGCGAACCGCCGCCAGCACTACGAATTGTGCCATGTTGTGAAGCGGTGCCCTCAAGAGGAAGCTCGCTCGTTGGCCGCGTTCAGCAGGAACACCATAGGTCTCACGGATTATTTTCATGCTCATCATGCCGCCAACTCAAGGAGCGGGATTCGATTCATGTGCATGGTGTAGCCGGTGCGCTGTTCCATGGCGACGTACTGGCTGAACAGCTCAGGGCGAGCGACGCGACCATTTTTTAGGTCTGCCCTGGATGCCATTATGCAAAACACGCAACTCAGACGATCATTGCCCAAGGCATAGGCGTAATGGGGCTTCTGGCCAGCCCTTGCGATAGATTCGAACACCTCAGTCGCACTCATGTCATGAACAGGAAGCAATTCGAACCATGTATGTACTGAGTTGCTTATCGCCATCCGGCTGAATGCGGAACGCTTGGCACGTCCTGGCGATTCCTGGGCACGCAACCCCAGACAGTTCACAATGGTTTTGAAGCCATTTGCTTTCGCATAGCTTCTCACTTCGCGCTGAATCGGGCCGCGCTTCAAGTCACTGGTGCACTGGCGAGTTGAGGCTGATGGCCAACTCGGCACTTCTGGGCGATTTTCAAACCGGCGTTCGACCATTTCCAGCAGTGTCTTCTTCGCTGTGGCCACAATGAAGGGCAGCCCAGCTACCGCAGCTTGATCACGTGCCAGCTCCATCGCCCCCGGCCACTCCATGGCCCCAAGGGAGGCATGGACTACAACCAGTTGTGAGGCTGGGACAAGCTCCAGTAGGCGGATCAGCTGCACCTGGGAATCCTTACCGCCCGAATGGTTCGCTACAAACAGAGCGCCCTCCTCGATCAGTCGATCAACCTCATCTTCCCAAGATGCGCGATTATCCGCTTCATTGCCAAGCAACAGCTTCAACTGGCTACTCATGACTTTTCCTTTCCTCATCAGTTGTGAGTGGCGATCTCGCAAATCAAGCCGTCTGCAATTTGAGGAAATCGTCTCACGACAGGAAAAAATGCAACCCCATAAACAACCCCTCTTTGGGGGGTAATTGCAGGCAAAACTGACGGGGGTGTTCAAAGCAATTCGCGAAGAAACGGTGCCATGCGCTGTGGCAGCGGTGGCAGATTCGAGGAAGACTGGCATTAAAAAACGGCCATTAGTCAAGCTGATAGCCATGATTTAAGTACCCAGTTAACCTTCCTCTATTGAAGCAAAATAACTCCAAAGTTAGACGTACTGACCATCCACATGAGCAGCCCCAACCCTGCATGGGAACTGAAACCCTAGTAGATGCTACGTTTCCACGACCAGTATGCAATCGCATAGCCGCCAACCAGCAATACCGCCATTCCTCCCCAGTGCATGTAGCCGGTAGCCCACCATTCAACGTCTTGCTGGTCGATCGGCAACCCAGGGAAATAAAGCGACTTCACCCCCCAATACTGCATCGCAGGCCACATACCACTCCACAGAGTTGACAAGGCCAGCGGTAGCATCGCCCTGAACCCGAACAGCCCGTCAGTCAGTTCACTCCACACCGCATACCCTATGATTCCCAGGCACAGCATGATACTGAACAGCAGTCGTCCACCTGCGGGAACATCCACACCGACCAGGTCGGCAAACGCTTTGGCTGCCATATAGCCAATCATCGCAACAGCAACAGCAAGCGCGCATATTTCAGCAACACGGTTCTGATTACGTTCCATGAGTTTCCTTATAATTGGCACAAGGCGCAGCTCTGTTAGTCCTTGGCCTGTAGTGTCTTTTCAATATCGGCCAGGTTTTGCGCAAACGCCTGATCAAGCAGGCTCGGTTTCTTTCGCCACGGCTTTGTTTCTGGTTCCGGTTCTGCCGCATACAGCGTCACCGCATCGGGGTGTGCTTGCAAGTGCTGCTCAAACTGCTTCTGCAGCTGTTGTCGCAGTTCTTCTTTGGTCATTAAACCACTCTCATTTTGTCTACTGCGTTAGCGTTGGCTGCAACATAGCCTCACATGGCGACAGCCATGCGGTCCGCCGGGTACTGACGCATGAACTCCATGCTATCGCTGGCAGATGCTTTCAACCAATCACCATAGAGCCCCTTGGGCAGAATCACCACCATACGTTTTTCATCCTGGGGCTTGTGATAGTTGCGCATGAAGGGATGATTATCGGCATTGACCGTCAGCGCAGGATCCTGTCGGTACCAGGCTCGTGCCATTGTTCCCATAAACCGGCAATGCCCATCAATTCACCATCAGCCCGCACTATTCTAGTTGGTATAGCCTTCCCCGTGCGCCAGTCGGGTTCGTAGATTGCTGCTGCAGGAATAATGCAGTGTTGGGCTTGCCGCCAGGCAGACCGAAAGGACGGTTTTGTGTTGGCCGTCTCCGATCGGCAATTGTAGGTTTTTCGGGAAATTTTCGTGTCCTTGCTCCAGAACGGAATCAACCCGAACGCGCCTGGAACGCCCTCGACGGCCGCCGGTGTCAGCGCATCATGGTCGACGCTTTCCGCGCGGCGGATAAACGCTCCAATGTAGCCGGGCCACAGGTCCAGTTTGACCTGCTCAAAAGGATCGATGCCGAATGTCTCGGCCACCAGCTGCGGCGCCGGTGCTTCGTAATGACTGCACATATTCACACTCCCTCAGGATCCTGACGCCTCAATTGGCGTTTACCGTCCATAACTGGTCAAGCCTGGTGGTGTAGCTCGGACTCATCAACTTCCGACGCATCGCCCAGGTCGGCGCCGCGGGCACAGCGGCGGCGCGCAGTGTGCCGCGTCCCCATCGGTTATTGATCTCGTCGAGGACGCTCATCACCTTGTCCGCGGCCGCAGGCTGCGTGTGTGCGAACAGATCATCGGTGAATTCACCTGGTTGACGCAGATCCATCAGCAACACCTCGGCCTTGCTGTATCGGAACCCAGGACGGAAAAGGCGTTCCACGGCCTGCGTGGCGGCCTTGGTGATCAACCGCACGTCATTGGTAGGATAGGGCAGCTCCACCAACACGCCGTTAGCGTAACGCGCCTCGTCGGGGTTAAACATGCCTGTGCGAATGCTGACGCGGATCTTCTTGCACAGCGAATGCTGGGCTCTGAGCTTTTCTGAAGCGCGCTGCGCGTAGGTGGCCACAGCCTCTTTGATCGGCTCGATCCTCTCCAGGCGCACGCCGAACATTCTGCTGCAGCAGATCTCCTTCTTGGCCGGCGCCGCATCTTCCAGGGCCAGGCACGATGTGCCGGCAAGCTCACGCACGGTTTTCTCCAGGACAACGCTGAATTTCCGGCCTAGCAAGAGCGGATCAGCCTTGGCCAGGTCCATTGCAGTGTGGATCCCGATGGCATTCATGTGCGCCGTCATGCGTCGACCTATCCCCCACACTTCCTCGACGGCCGTATTGCGCAACACCCAATCGCGTTTGAACGGGTCGCACAGATCCACCACGCCGCCAGTCTGCGCCTGCAGGCGTTTTGCGGTGTGGTTGGCCAGCTTTGCCAACGTTTTGGTGTGGGCAATGCCCACACCGACCGGGATACCGGTGTGTTTTAGGACCTTGGCACGAATCTTTCTCCCAAATTCGGTGAGGTCACCAGGCATACCTGTGAGGTCACAGAAAATTTCATCGATGTAAAGGAAAGATGTCAACCCATGGACATGAGTGAAGCCCACGCCAACTCTAGTTTCCCGCTGAATACACCATGACCATGGATATCCACCTACGAAGCGCTTTCAGAGCCTAATCTGTCCATACCGAAAGCCGCTGTTGACTGCGAGCAGCAGGAGCTGACATCAGGTTAGGGTATAGCCCAGCCTGACACCGCAGCTTGTCAACATAATATTATTAGTTATGATTACTTTGAATCATTTTTTTTGGACGCTGGCGTAGAATGAGAGGCTCAATCACATGTCATTCCACCGGCTGCTGATGACATTCCTCACTCGAACCCCACCGTACCAATTCGAGAGAAGTGACGCTTCATGAAAAATCATCCTGACACAGTTGAGCTGTTACAGAAAATTGATAAGCTGCTGACGGCAGTGGAGTCGTTGCATAATTGCCTCCAAACCCTCGAAGCTGTACCCAATGACAGTTACGATATTGCCCGTACCCAATTGCGTAATGCGGCCCGCGAGGCCTCGCACGTGATCGAGCGCCATCGAAGCACGCAAGAACTGAATCAAAAATCAGAGCAAAACGTGCCGCACTCTTTGGCGTTGCTTGCTTCTGCCGAAGCGGCGGAATGGCGCGCCAATGAACTCAGAAAAAATGGCGATTATGCCGAAGCACGCCAAGCCAGCGAACGTGCCATTACGTTACGCCAAGCGGCATCGGAAGCTGCTGTGATTGAACGCCGGCAAGGCATGCACCTTGTGCAGCCAATTGGTTAGAAGTAGCAGTCTTCATGGCAACTACCGCAAAAACTCGATCCGTCACCGCTCATGTACCTATGCAGTTAGCCGAAAAGGTAGATTTAATGGCTGAGCGGCTGGAGCGCTCCAAGAATTGGATCGTCAAGCAGACTCTGGCTGCTTGGATAGACCAAGAAGGGGGGCGCAGTCGCCTGACACGCGAAGCGTTGGCCGATGTAGACGCTGGTCATGTGATTGACCACTAAGCTGTCCAAGCCTGGGCCGACAGCCCCAACACCGAATCGCCATTAGCAATCCCGAATTGATGGAGTTGAATTGCACCAGCAAAGCGCTTTCTGACCTTGCTCGCCTATATGAATTTCTGGCGACGGTGGTGGATCAGCCTGCCGCTGCTCGTACTGTACAGCAACTAACAGTTGCCCCGACAACGTTGCTGGCAAATCCACGCATCGGTGAGCGGCTAGATGAGTTCGAACCTAGCGATGTGCGCCGAATCCTGATTGGCCACTACGAGATGCGTTACGAAATTACGGGATCTATCGTCTACCTGTTGCGCGTGTGGCATAAACGCGAGAACCGATAGATAAATTTTTAACACAAATCGCATTCTCCGCGACGATTCCAGGGAGAGGATCAGTTCTCCTCAGAGTTGACAGCCAGAGTCTCGTTTCCTCGATATTGAATTTCAGACCCTGTATTTCCATAAGAACGAGAAAGTTTCTTGAGATTCGGTAATGCCCGCAGGTAGCACAGTGACGCTCCTCCCAATCGCCAATTGACCGTTGCAAACCAGTCTTTTGAGCGCATATCAAGCAGCCCATTTACCCCTCCATGGAGCAGCCGTGACTCTTGCGAGGCAGGGACAAAGCACAGTTAGATTTTATTGGCAACTTTACGGTAGCTGCTTATCGTGAGAAAGCCATATTCGTAGCGAATATTTTCCTTAAATTTTGGCACTCAACTTAATGAACAAAATCTCCGAACGTACGTTGGCTGGCTGGAATTTTACGTTGAGCACCACGAAGCGGGATCGCTGCCAGCGCCCTTGAAGGGCTCATGGGTGGCGATTTTTTAAATGCACACAGTCTCTACGCTGGCTTCAGATTCGTACCTGGTGGAATTGGTGGAAGCCGTTGAGCTGGCTCGCATTGCTTGGCGGGATACGGTTAATCACCTGCAACACGTTTCAGATGACGTTTGGCTGGGTCAGATGGAAGCAGTGGTGTGTCTTGAAATCCAATACAGAACCCAGCAAGAGCAGCTCTGTCGTTACCTCTACAAAACAGTAATGAGCAGTGGCGGATAATTGCTGCTCTTGGATAGCGCCAATCATTCAAGCCTACGCTGGGCGGGCTTTTTGAGCATCCGAGGGATACGATATCTGACAATCCATTGCCCGACACGGGTTTCAGATTAACCTTACACAGAGCGCTCGCCGAGATGAAGTTGCAGACCGTTTCCATTAAAGTCCTTGTACGTTACGGTCTCCCTGCTCATCTCAGAAGACCATCAGGAACCAGCCTTGCGGGGAGGCGAGTCTTGAACACAGGAGAAAAAATTATCTGAAACGCGGTGCCTCCAAGGTCTGCGTTGGGCTCATGACTTAGCGAACCATCTAGGTTCTTTACCAGTTCAGTGATCACCTTCATTCCCAGCCCCGACATTTTATGTACATCAAAGTCAGTCGGGAGGCCTCTGCCATTGTCGCTCACAGTCAAGCAGCATTGGTGCTGATATGGTGTTAAATGAACGTTGATTTTAGAGGCTCCATATTTCAATGCATTGGTCACCAATTCGTTAACAATCAGACCGATTCGGCTGAGTTGTTCACTATCCAACGCCAGTGGGACGGCGTCGACTGAGATTACCATCTGGCTTTCAGATCCCAGCATCGTAGATAAGCCAGCGCACAATTGGACGAGATAGTCAGCACTATCCAGCGTAGAGGCTGCCTTGCCGACATTAATATGTTTATGCACATTGGCTACAGCAAATATCTTGGTTGCCGCTCTGGAAATCTCCTTAGCCGCTTCAGAGCTGCCCAGCTGAGCACTTTGAATGCTCAACATCGACACAATCAGATGAAGGCTATTCATCACACGATGGTCGATTTCTTCGGCCATTAAGTGGGAATGATTCAGCGCCGCTTCCTTTTCCGCGATGGATCGCATAGCAGACAGGCGCAGCTCCAGTTGATCCATCACAACGCTTGCAAGATCCGTCAATGTGTCTAGCTGGTCTTGGGTGACCGTACGCGGCTGCGTGTCCAAAACACATAGCGTGCCAAGATTGAAACCGTCGTGGGTATGAAGCGGTACTCCCAAATAAAACTGTAACCCGAATTCGCCTGCGACGAGGGGATTAACGAGCGTACGAGGGTCGTGTCTAGCGTCCGTTACTAACCAAGGTTCTGCCTGGAGGATCGCGGAAGAACAAAGGCCTGAATTGCGGGGAATTTGTTTTACGTCGAGTCCGTGATGAGATTTGAACCAGATTCGGTCTGTATCGACGATGCTCACGATTGCTATCGGAGTTCCAAGAAGACGAGCTGCTATCGCGGTCACACGATCAAATGCGCCATCCGGAGGCGTGTCTAGGATGGCGTACCTGCGAACAGCGTTCATCCTGAGCGCTTCCTCTTGAGCGGACTTACTAGAACTGACGGGATGAGTCACGGTGTTCATAGTGTGCACTCACAGGAATAAGGCCAGTAGCTGTGCTCTCGGGTTCGATGGAATGCCCCAAAAAAATTGGAACTTTTCTATGGCCTCGCGCACAGGGAGCAAATTGGATGATAGCAGAGTGTGCATTGCTACACTATTACGTGCGGAACAGCTGGACATCCTACGCTGCGCTCAGTGCGCCGGTATCTTGTGGTTAGAAGAAACCAAAAGGTTAGCGTACGTTTTTTCCGGGTTCTCTCGGCCGCCTTCCGGAACACCCCGGATGGCAGAAGTCCGCATCCGACACTAGGTTCACGCCAGCATGACGATAAGCCTGGACGATCAAACGCGAGCAGAACTGCCTCCGGTCGGCCACGAAGGCAGCTAACAGTAACCGTCTGGCCAACTCACCGCTCAGCACACAGACCAGCTCGAACAGGAATGAATGGAAAGCAAAGTCTTGCCCGCAGGTATACCGATTGACTAAGCCTATATCTGACGTAGCTCATGCAGAGCTTGGCAACGGGTCGCAATCGGCGACGGCTTCATTGTATACTTCGGTTCCGCATACCCCTTGAGCACAGGAACATCAGCATGACTGTACTCCAAACGATCTACTGGCAGCCTACGCCGCCTTAGCGCTACGCCCCCCTCGCAACACCTGCTTCCGCTAGTCTCGCTCGCGGGCGCACACTGCTGTACGCCTGGTTTTTGCACCTCAAGCACACAGCAAAAAATCCTCAAAATTTGAACTTGTATCGATTCGTTCGCCATTCCTTTGGCGTGCGCGATGCTTTGCCTTGGATATTCTGATGCTGCAATCGCTCAAACAAACGTGGTTTTCCAACGTCCGTGGAGACGTGCTAGCAGGTCTCGTAGTCGCCCTGGCATTGATCCCGGAGGCCATTGCCTTCTCGATCATTGCCGGCGTCGACCCCAAGGTTGGTCTCTACGCCTCCTTCTGTATCTGTGCTGTTATTGCCTTCGTCGGCGGTCGTCCCGGCATGATCTCGGCGGCTACCGGCGCCATGGCACTGCTCATGGTTACTTTGGTTAAAGAGCACGGACTTCAGTATCTGCTGGCAGCCACGTTGCTCTGTGGGGTACTTCAAATCCTCGCGGGTTACCTGAAGCTAGGTTCGCTGATGCGCTTCGTCTCTCGCTCTGTGATCACGGGTTTTGTAAACGCATTAGCGATTCTGATTTTTATGGCGCAGTTACCTGAATTGACCAACGTGACCTGGCACGTCTACGCCATGACCGCAGCGGGCCTAGGGATAATCTACCTGTTTCCGTATGTACCTGTGATTGGCAAGCTGATTCCTTCGCCATTAGTGTGCATCCTGACACTGACTGCACTTGCCTTTTACCTCGGGCTGGACATCCGTACCGTGGGTGACATGGGCCAATTGCCGGACACACTGCCGATTTTTCTGTGGCCTGAAGTGCCGCTGAACTTTGAAACCCTGCGCATCATCTTTCCTTACTCCGCAGCGCTGGCAGTTGTAGGCCTATTGGAGTCGATGATGACCGCGACCATCGTCGACGGTCTGACGGATACCACCAGCAACAAAAACCGCGAGTGCAAAGGTCAGGGTGTGGCCAACATCGCCGCTGGCATGCTCGGCGGGATGGCAGGTTGCGCGATGATCGGCCAGTCAGTCATCAACGTGAAATCTGGTGGCCGCACCCGCCTCTCGACATTGTGTGCCGGCGTTTTCCTGCTGCTGATGGTGGTATTTCTTGGCGAATGGCTCTCTAAAATCCCGATGGCGGCACTCGTGGCAGTGATGATTATGGTGTCCATCGGTACCTTTAGCTGGGATTCCTTGCGCAATATGAAAGAGCATCCGCTGTCGACCAACCTCGTCATGGTGGCGACCGTCGTGGTCGTCGTGGCCACTCACAACCTGGCCTACGGCGTATTGGTCGGTGTGCTGCTGGCGTCCCTGTTCTTTGCCAACAAGGTCGGACACTATCTGGACATCAAGAGCACTCTGCAAGAGGCGCAATCGCATCGGACTTATTACGTTGTGGGCCAGGTGTTCTTCAGCTCTGCAGACAAGTTCACTGAGGGTTTTGACTTCAAGCAAGCGCTGAAAAAGGTCACCGTCGATCTCACACAGGCGCATTTCTGGGATATTACCGCCGTCGCAGCGCTGGATAAGGTCGTGATCAAGTTCCGCCGTGAGGGCGCTGAGGTTGAAGTGCTCGGTCTCAATGAAGCCAGCGCAACAATCGTTGACCGCTTCGGTATGCATGACAAACCCGGTGCCATCGACAAGCTCATGAGCCACTAAGGAGGACGACAATGACCCACGTAATGGCATGCAGATAACTCACAATCCGCATTGGCGGTCTGTGATTACGCAGCATGGGCTTCGCAACGTCTCAGCGCTCCCCCTGACCTTGCTTCATGTGCTGGATATGTTGCCGCTGACCGAAAACTGACCCAGTAAAGGCTGTTCTGCCGACTGAAAACTGACCCAGGTGTTCAACTGCTTCTGCTCACTTTTCGAGCAGGAGAACACAGGGTGATCAGCATGGAAATGTTGGGAAAAATCCGGCGGATGTACTTCCGCGACAAGCTCTCGCTGCATCAGATAGCCAAGCGTACCGGACTGTCGAGAAACACCATTCGAAAATGGGTCAGAGCACCCGAAGCCACCCAGCCGGCGTACCAACGGTGCGCAACCTTCAACAAACTCAGTCCATTTCACGAGACGCTGGATCAGGCGCTCAAGGCCGATTCGTTTCGGGCAAAGCACAACCGCAGGAGT
>NZ_LXJP01000088.1:0-16709 GCF_001728855.1 Pseudomonas sp. AP19
CCCAATCCACCGAAACGCCTCAGAGCAACCCAAAGCGTTGCGCAGATACCAATGCCCATCCCCAAGCAAACAGGCGCCCCAATCAATCTCACTATGACATCATTTTCGCCGGGCTTTGTAGACCAGCGGCAGCCTCAATCCTTTAAACACTGACCTACCGCAGCATCTCTGTAACATTCTGCAATGATCATGAATGCCATCCTCCTCACACTGGATGCTCCGGCATGGCCACCCCTTCCCTGACTGCCTCCTCCACCGCCTCACACGCAGACCCCAAACCCAGGCTCGACAAGAAACCCGGCCTGTTGACGGTGATCGTGTTCTTTGCCGTACTGGCCATGGGCCTATTGTTCACAGCCTACAGCCTGATGCACGACATGCACGAACTGGGCACGGTGGTCACCACCTGGACGCCATTCCTGCTGCTCGGCGTAGCCCTGTTGATCGCGCTGGGCTTTGAGTTCGTCAACGGCTTCCACGACACCGCCAACGCGGTGGCAACGGTGATCTACACCAACTCGCTGCCGCCGCAATTTGCGGTGGTGTGGTCGGGCTTTTTCAACTTCCTCGGCGTGTTGCTCTCCAGCGGCGCCGTGGCGTTCGGCATTATCGCGCTGCTGCCCGTGGAGCTGATTTTGCAGGTCGGCTCATCCGCCGGTTTCGCAATGATCTTTGCCCTGCTGATTGCCGCCATCCTGTGGAACCTGGGCACTTGGTGGCTGGGCTTGCCGGCCTCGTCGTCGCACACGCTGATCGGTTCGATCATCGGCGTCGGCGTGGCGAATGCCTTGATGCACGGGCGTGACGGCACCAGCGGCGTGGACTGGAGCCAAGCGATCAAGATCGGGTATGCCCTGCTGCTGTCGCCGCTGATCGGCTTCGCCTTTGCCGCCTTGCTGTTGCTGGCCCTGCGCGCCTTTGTGAAAAACCGCGCGCTGTACAAAGCGCCAAAGGGCGACATCCCGCCGCCATGGTGGATTCGTGGCATGTTGATCGTCACCTGCACCGGTGTGTCCTTCGCCCACGGTTCCAACGATGGCCAGAAAGGCATGGGCTTGATCATGCTGATCCTGGTCGGCACCCTGCCGATGGCCTATGCGCTGAACCGCACCATGCCCGCCGAGCAGTCATTGCAGTTTGCGGCGGTGGCCGAAGTGACCCAGGTCGCCCTGGTAAAAAACGCGCCGCAAGCATTGCCGGGTGATCCGCGCCCGATCCTCTCGACCTACGTGCGTACCAAGGAAGCCACGCCAGAACTGGTGCCGGCCCTCGCTGCCCTCGCCGGCCAGATCGGTGATGAAGTAAAAGGCTACGGCTCCCTGGCCAAAGTCCCCGCCGAAGCCGTAGGCAACGTGCGTAACGACATGTACCTGACCAGCGAAACCATTCGCCTGATGGACAAGGACAAGGTCGGCAATTTCGACGCTGATACCCAAGGCAAGCTGCAACTGTTCAAGCAACAGATCGACAATTCCACACGTTTTATTCCGCTGTGGGTGAAGATCGCCGTGGCCATCGCCCTCGGCCTGGGCACCATGGTGGGCTGGAAGCGCATCGTGGTGACCGTGGGTGAGAAAATCGGCAAAACCCACATGACTTACGCGCAAGGTGCCTCGGCCGAGACGGTGGCGATGCTGACGATTGGCGCAGCGGATATGTTCGGGCTACCGGTGTCGACCACTCACGTATTGTCGTCGGGTGTGGCCGGGACCATGGTCGCAAATGGCGGCGGGTTGCAGATGAAGACCATCCGCAACCTGCTGATGGCTTGGGTACTGACCTTGCCGGCGGCGATCTTGTTGTCGGGCAGTTTGTACTGGCTGTTCACCAAACTGTTCTGACACAACCCCGCTTAAAAATGTGGGAGCTGACCCGCCGCTATCGCAGGCAAGCCAGCTCCCACAAGAGTTTATGGTGTGTCAGGAAGTGAACAGTCCAGCCATTGCCTTCAGCCGTTTTTTGTACACCCGCCGCGCCTCCAGAGCGTCTTCCAACGTCACCGCCACAAACCCCGCCCGCTGGTTCGGCTGCATCTGCCCGATCAAGTCCAGGTCCGCACTGATCACCGTGCCGATCATCGCGTAGCCACCGCCCGACACCGCATCCCTGTGCAACACAATCGGCTCCAACCCCGCCGGCACCTGGATCGAGCCAATCGGGTAACAACTGTCGACGATATTCGACGGGTCGGACCCCGCGCCAAACGGTTGCTCCCGTGGCTGAAAGCTCAACGCGCTGCCGCCTTTGAAGCGATAGCCGATGCGGTCCGCCTCGGAACCCACGGTCCATGGCTCGGCAAAAAAACTGCTTTTGGCCGCGTCTGTCAGGCGCTCGTAATACAGGCCTGGCACCACGCGCAAGGTCACGTCGCCACCGACTGAACGCCGCAGCGCCATTGGCAAACTATTGCCCGCACGGCCCTCGCCGCTCGGCTCACCGATCGGCAGTTCATCGCCTTCCTGCAAGCGCCGCCCCTGGAACCCACCGAGTGCACCCAGGGTGTACGTCGAGCGACTGCCGAGCACCAGCGGCACCTCAATACCGCCTGCCACCGCCAGGTAAGTCCGCGCGCCGGCCTTGGGAAATTCAAAGCGCAACACCTGCCCGGCACGCACCTGAAACGCGGTGTCCTGGTGCACCACTTCACCGTCCAGACGCGGCGACATGAGCGCACCGCTGAGTGCCACCAGCGCGTCCTGTCGGAACTCAAGTTCGGGGCCGATCAAGGTGCACTCCAGGCCCGCCGCACCACTCGGATTGCCCACCAGATGGTTGGCCGCACTCAACGCGTATTGGTCCAACGCGCCCGACGGTGGAATGCCCAAGTGGTAATAGCCTTCACGGCCAAGATCCTGCACGGACGTGGCGAGGCCGGGTTTGCGGACTTTGATCATGCCAACGCCTCCTGCAGGGTTTTCGGATAGCCGACGGGGTCGGCGAGAAACGCGTCGAGGGAAAATTCCACCGGGCGTATGCGCAAGTCGAAACGTCCTGCGTCCACCTCAGCAACCGCCAGGTCATACGCATCGCGGTCCATGGGTTTGAACTGCACGATGTCACCGGGCCGAAAGAACACCATGTGTTCCTTGAGGTACGGCAACTGCTGGGCCGGGTCGTAGATCGGTGCCGGGGTCACCCCAAACATCTGGTAACCGCCCGCGCCGCGTACCGAGTAGATGCAGCCAAAACAGCCGCCATGGCCGAGGGTCAATTTGGGCGTGTCGGTGCGCGGGCGCAGGTACTTGGGCACCTGTAATTGCCGTTCGCGCTCGACCATCTGGAACATGAACGGCAGGCCCGCGACAAAGCCGACCATCGACACAAACCACGGCGCGCCGCTGTGGGCGGCGATAAACGCGTCGACGTCAGCCAAACCATTGATGCGCGCGGCGTATTCCAGATCGGTGCCCGTGGGGTCTTGATGCCGGTCGCGAAAACGCATCAGGGTTTCATGGGTCCATGGGTCGTTATAGAGCACCGGGATTTCGATGATGCGCGTGTGCAAGGTGCGTTCGGCCACCGCTTGGGCTTCAGCGCTCTGCACGGCGTCGAGCAGCACGTGTGGCGCGATGCGGTCAGGGTCGAAGCGAATCTGGAACGACGCATTGGCCAGGCACACGTCCAGCACGCCTTCCAGCGCCAGGCGCTCCACGGCGCGGGTCACGGCCATGCCTTTGAAAAAGGCCTCCAGGGACATGCTGTCGCTGACCTCGGCAAACAGATGTTCATCACCGCCGAAGCTGTAGCGGATGGGGGACGTTTGAGCCATGTCTGTTCCTCTTGGAATCATTGTAGAAAGGCAGGCAAAAAGTACAGGTTGGACCTTCTTATTGAGGCGTTCTGACGACAATGCCCGCCTGGTCCAAGGCTTCACGGGTGGCCTCGACCAATTCGAGGGCGCCGGGGGTGTCGCTGTGCAGGCAGATGGAATCGAATTCGATCAACAGGTCTTCGCCTTCCACCGTGCGCACGCGTCCGGTCTGACAGGCACGCAGGACCCGCGCCGCGACGGTGGCAGGATCCAGCGCGCGCACTGTGCGCGTAAATACGATGGAGCCACTTAGATCGTACTCACGGTCGGCGTAAAACTCGCGCACCACCGGTTGCCCGAGCTCCTTGGCGACGCGCCAGATCACCGAGTTGGGCATGCAGTACAGCAAGAGTGTCGGCTCAATGATTTGCAGGTTTTGCACCAGCAGCCGCGCGGCTTCTTCATCGCGGGCCAGGTGCATATAGAGCGCGCCGTGGGGCTTGATGTGTTGCAGCGTGAGGCCTTGGGCGCGGGCGATTTCGCGCAGGGCGCCGAGTTGGTAGAGCATGTCGTCCACCAGCTCCTGGGCCGGTGCATTGATATGCCGGCGGCCAAACCCAACCAGGTCGCGAAAGCCCGGATGCGCGCCGATGGCGACACCCAGTTGCTTGGCGCGCTCGACGGTACGGCGCATAGTGCCGGGGTCGCCGGCGTGGAAACCGGTGGCGATGTTGGCCGAGCTGATATAAGCCATCAGCTCCGCGTCAACGCCATCGCCGATGGTCCAGGGGCCGAAGCCTTCGCCCATGTCTGAATTGAAATCCACTGCCTGCATCGGGAATTGCTCCGCCAAAGGTGATGCGAGGAAAGTAGGCTGGGGCTTGACCCCTTGGGAAGATCTATTATCAGATGACCTATCTTCTGAAAAACAGATAAAGCCATGTCCCTGACGTTGCGCCAAGTTCGCTACTTTATCGCCACCGCCGAAATCGGCCAGATTTCCCAGGCGGCGATTCATCTGAACATCTCCCAGTCGGCCGTGACCACCGCGATCAAGGAGCTGGAGGCGATGCTCGGCGTGCAGTTGTTCGTGCGCTCGGCCCAGGGCATGAACCTGACCGACGCCGGGCGGCACTTTCTGAACCGCGCCTACGTGATCGTGCGCAGCGTGGATGACGCACTGAACAGCCCGCTGCCGGACTACCGCGCCAGTGGCGTGCTGCGTGTCGCCGCCAGCTACACCGTGCTCGGCTACTTCCTGCCCCACCACCTGCAGCGCATGGAACACTGGCACCCGGACGTGACCATCGAGGTCTTCGAACAGGAGCGCCAGGCCATTGAACACGGCCTGCTCGACGGCCAGTTCGACATGGCCGTGGTGCTCACCGCCAACCTCACGCACCCGGATATCGTTTCCGAAATCCTGTTCAATTCGGAACGCCGGCTGTGGCTGCCCAGCCACCATCCCTTGTGCGAGCGCGGCGCCGTCAGCCTGGCCGACGTGGCGCAAGAACCGTACATTCTGCTGACCGTCGATGAAGCCGAACACAGCGCCATGCGCTACTGGGAACAGGCCGGGCAAACGCCCAAGGTGCGGCTGCGCACCAGTTCGGTCGAGGCCGTGCGCAGCATGGTTGCCAACGGCAGCGGCGTGGCGATTCTGTCGGACCTGGTGCACAGGCCCTGGTCGCTGGAAGGCAAACGCATCGAAACCCTGACCGTGACCGACCCGGTAGCGCCCATGAGCGTCGGCCTGGCCTGGCACCGCGAACGGGCATTTACCCCCGCCATGCAGGCCTTCCGGGATTACTTCCACGACGCCTTCCTCGCGCCGCAACAACTCTCGGCACGGCGCTAGAGCCGCGACTGCAACAGGGCGGCCAGCCAATCCATAAAAACCCGCACCCGCTGCGGCACATGCCGCTGCCCGGCGTACAGCAACGACACGTCCAGCGCCGGCGCCGGGTAGTCCGGCAAGATGGCCACCAGCTCGCCACTGTCGAGTAAATCGCGAATGCCCAGCACGGGCACCTGGGTAATGCCAAAGCCGCCCAGGCATGCCGCCTTGTACGCATCGGTGCTGTTGACCGTGACCCGCCCCGCCATCGGAACACGCTGCACTTTGTTGCCCTGCAGGTATTCGAAGCCCGCCGAACGTGAACCCAATGGCCGCACGTAATGCACCAACTGGTGATGCGCCAGGTCGGCCAGGGTTTCGGGCATGCCATAGCGCTGAACGTACCCGGCACTGACGCAGTTGATCATCGGCATGCTGCACAACCAGCGCGCCACCACCGACTGATCCGGCTGCGCGCCCACCCGCAACACACAATCGAAACCTTCCGCGAGCAGGTCGACCTGGCGGTCGGTGGTGCTGATTTCCAGCTCGATCAACGGGTGTGCGTGCATAAAGTCGGGCAGGCGCGGCAGGATCAAATCCCGCGCCATGACGTTGGGCATGTCCACGCGAATACGCCCGCTCAATTGCGCCTCATCCTGGCGAAACAGGCCTTCGAGTTCCTCCATGTGTGACAACAGGTCTTTGCTGCGCGCATACAACACGCGCCCGTCCTGAGTCGCTTGCACCTTGCGCGTGGTGCGCTGCAACAGGCGCGCCCCGAGCAGTTCTTCCAGCGCCTGCACATGCTCGGACACGGTGGAGCGCGGCAGGCCGAGGCTCTCGCCCGCCTGGGTGAAACTCGACAATTCGGTGACTCGCACGAAGGTCCGCAAAAGCTCAAGTTTGTTCATGGGATTGTTCGCCTTATCCGGCCAGTGATTCCGATTTACCTGTGTTTATCACGTTATGGGCGGACAAATACACTGGCTCGCACCATCACACTCAGAGGCACTCACCATGACCCGTAAAATCGCACTGATCACCGGCGCCAGCCGCGGCTTGGGCAAAAGCGCTGCGCTGCATTTGGCGGCACAAGGCGTCGACATCATCGGCACTTACCACAGCGCTTCGGGCGAAGCCCAAGCGGTGAAGGCACAGATCGAAGCCCTCGGTGGCCGCGCCGCCATGCTGCAACTGGATGTGAGCCAGAGCGGCACGTTCAATGACTTCGTCGGCGAGATCGCCACGGTGCTCAAGGATGTGTTCGCACGGGACCACTTCAACTTTCTGATCAACAACGCCGGGATCGGCGCCCACGCCAGCTTTGCCGAGACCACCGAGGAACAGTTCGACCGCCTGGTGGCTATCCACTTCAAGGCGCCGTTTTTCCTGACCCAGAAACTGCTGCCGCTGATCAGCGATGGCGGGCGCATCATCAATATTTCCAGCGGCCTGGCGCGTTTCAGCCTGCCTGGGTATGCGGCGTATGCGTCGATGAAAGGCGCGGTGGAAGTGCTGTCGCGCTACCAGGCCAAGGAGCTGGGGCCGCGCGGTATCACCGTCAACACCCTGGCACCCGGCGCGATTGCCACTGACTTCAGCGGCGGCGCCGTGCGCGATAACCCGGCGCTGAATGCAATGGTCGCCAACAACACCGCGCTGGGCCGAGCCGGTTTGCCCGACGATATTGGCGGGGCGATTTCGACCCTGTTGGCCGAGGGCAGCAACTGGATCACCGGGCAGCGCATCGAAGCCTCGGGCGGCATGTTTCTGTAAGCATTCTGCGCTAGCATCAATGCCTTCAGATCACTGACAGGCAATCACCGATGAGTTTTGATCCAGGCTTGGCCGGTGGCATGGGCGTGATGGCCGCTGTGGTCGACAGCGGCAGTTTCGCCCGCGCCGCCGATAGCCTGGAGATAACCCCTTCGGGGGTCAGCCGGGCGATTTCGCGGCTGGAAAAACGCTTGGGGATTCGCCTGTTCGACCGCACCACCCGCGCGGTGCAATTGACCGATGAGGGGCGACGTTTCTACCAGGAAATCGCGCCCTTGCTGGCCGGCCTCGAAGACGCCGCCAACGCAGCGGCCGACAGTGCGCTCACGGTTCGCGGGCGTTTGCGGGTGAATATCGACCCGTACTTCTCGCGATTGGTGTTGGGCCCGGTGTTGGGCGATTTCATGCGCAGCTATCCGCAATTGCAACTGGACCTGCACACCCGCGACCAACTCGGCGACCTGGTCGCCGATGGCTTTGACCTGGCCATTCGCTTCGGCATCCCGCAATCCTCCTCGCTGATCGCCCGCAAACTGATGGAAGTGCGTGTGCTCACCGTGGCCTCCCCGGCCTACCTTGAACAATTCGGTCGACCGCGCATTCCGCAAGACCTGGAACACGGGCACATGTGCCTGGATTTTCGTGACGCGCAAACCGGGCGTCCGTTTGCCTGGGAATTCCACCGCGCCGGCGAGCAGGTCATCGTACGCACCGATGGCCGCCTGGTGGTCAACGACGCCAGCACGTTGTACAGCGTGTGTGAGCACGGCCACGCGGTGGCGCAAATGCTCGATTTGGGCCTGGCGCCGGCGCTCAAGGCCGGCAGCCTGGTGGAGTTGTTTCCCGACTGGCCGGACGAGCGTTTTCCGTTGTACGCCTACTACCCGTCGCGGCATTTGCCCGCCGCGAAGGTGCGGGCATTTCTGGATTTTGTCGCGTCGCTCAAGCTTGGCTAGGCAGCCGTTGCTGGACGATTTTTTCCCGAATCACGTCATAGCCCCAGTGGTACACATAGGTGTACGGCAGGAAGAACAGCAGTACGCCGATGTCGAGGATGAACGCCTCCAACAGGCTGATCTTCAACACGCCGGCAATCAGCGGCACCGCCAGGATGATCAGGCCGCCTTCAAACAACAGCGCATGCAGCACCCGGGTCCAGCCGCCGTTGGCCAGTTGCAGCCGCGCTTTGAGGCGATCGAACAGGCTGTTGAAAATGATGTTCCAGGTCAGCGCCAACACGCTGACACCCAAGGTGACTGCGCCCATTTCCAGGGCCGGCCTGCCGGTGATCCAGACCAGCAGCGGCGTACAGATCAACAAGGCCAACCCTTCAAAGCCCAGGGCCTGGCAAACACGTTCAGTAATCGATTTGGTAGGGTTCATAACCCGGCTCCGTGAATGACTAGGGTTGCCATCATTACCCCGCGAACCGATACTTCATAACCAATAACCATCGATCAGGGCGATAGTCATGGCCTCAAATGAAGTGCTGCAGGCGTTTGTGCAGGCGGCCACCCAAGGTTCGTTTTCGGCCGCGGCGCGCAAATTGGGCAAGAGCCAGTCCACGGTCAGTGCGGCGGTGGCGAGCCTGGAAATTGACCTGGATGTGGTGTTGTTTGATCGCAGCAGCCGCAAACCGACGCTCACCCCGGCCGGCCACGTGTTGTTACAACGCGCCGAACAGGTGCTGGAGGCCAGCAGTCGCCTGGAGTTGGCGGCCAGCCAATTGGCTCAGGGCCTGGAGCCGAAGTTGAGTATCGCCATGTCCGATACGTACCAGTCGGAACGCTTTGAACTCGCCCTCAAAGCCTTCGAACAACGCTACCCGGACCTGGAGCTGGAATGGCTGATCGCCGAGTGCGAAGACCTGATCGCCCTGGTGCAAAGCGGCCGCGCCCAGATTGCGCTGATCGAAGCCCAAGAGGTTTACCCGCCCGACCTGACCCGCGCGCCCGTGGCGGAGCGCACGGAAATCGCCCTGTTCGTCGCACCCGCCCATCCCTTGGCCAGCCTGCAAAACATCGACCAGCACGCCTTGCAGCAACACCGTGAACTGCGCCTGGCGAGCATCATCAGCCCCAATGAAACCAGGCCAGCGGGCCGTGTGTGGTCGGCACCGAGTTTTCTCATGCTGATGGAAATGGCCCAACTGGGCTTCGGCTGGGCGGCGCTGCCGCGCTGGCTGGTGGAGCGCTTCGGCAATGCCGGGCTGGTTGAACTCGATGTGCGCAGTTGGCCGCGGTCGGTGGCGGTGGATGCGCTGTGGTCGCGGCAACACCCGCCGGGGCCGGCGGGGAGCTGGATGTTGCGGCAGATGCTGGAATGATTCTTCCAGGCACCCTAGAGGACTAACTGTGGGAGCGGGCTTGCTCGCGATGGTCGCGGGTCAGTCACAAATGTACTGGCTGGCCGGCCGCCTTCGCGAGCAAGCCCGCTCCCACAGTGGAAGGGTGTTGGATTTTAGATATGTGTCAGGCCGCAGCGCATTGCGGTGGGCGGTGGTTCTGGAAGTATTCATGCACGTCGCGCAGTGCCGGCAACTCCAGGGCTTGCGCCGAAAAACACAAACCGACTCGACGCGTCGGCGCCGGCAGGTGCCATTCGCGAATCACCACCCCGGCCCGCTCGGCCGCCATCGACTGCGGCAACATCGCCACGCCCACGCCAGCAGCCACCATGTGCAACGCCTGGGTCAGCGAACCGGCATGCCCAGCCACCGCTTGCGGCGAGCGGCCGTAGAGCGCCATCAACCGTTGGTGAGAGTCGTGCTGCGGGCACGTGATCCAGTCTTCAATCGGGGCCCATGCCTGTTCTGTGCCGGCCAGGGCCATCGGGTGCAACGCCGGTAATGCCATCACGTAGGACTCTTCCCAGAGCGGCAGGAACAATTCGTCCTCGCAGCACATTTCCTCCACGGCCAAACGCCCGTCGCCTTCGCAGCCTTCCTGCAGCGTCAGCAACAAACCCGGCAGCCCTTGGTGCGCCATGCGCAGGAACGTTTCGATCTGGCTGTCGGCGATATCGCCTTCCACGCCCAACTCCAGCGCGATACGGTTTTCACGCCCGCGAAACAATCGGCTCAAGGCCTCCGCGTCGGCGACCATGCGCCGCGCTTGCGGGTACAGCACCCGCGCTTGCTCACTGACGTCCACGCCGCGTGGCTGGCGCACAAACAGCGCTACGCCAAGCTCGTCTTCCAGTTGCTTGATGGTCACCGACAGGGTCGGCTGGCTGATAAACAAACGCTGGGCGGCGGCGGTGATGTTGCGTTCTTCGAACACCGCGAGAAAGGCTTTGAGGTGACGCACATCCATAGCTTTATCCGATGGCAGACAGAGAAATAAGGCATTTTTCAGCCTTTACGTCGGTAAATATACTGCGAGCACGACTCAGTTATCGACTTTTCTTATTCCAGGAGTGCATTCATGAGCAAGCCACTGATCATCATCACCGGCGCCAGTTCCGGTATTGGCGAAGCCACCGCCCGCCGGTTGTCGGCCGCCGGTCACCCGTTGTTGCTGTTGGCGCGGCGCATTGACCGTCTAAACGATCTGGCACTGCCCAACACCTTGAGCCGTGGCGTCGACATCACCGACCGCGCGGCCCTGGTCGCCGCGGTGAACGAAGCCGAAGCCCAATTCGGCCCGGCCGATGCCCTCATCAACAATGCTGGCGTGATGCTGCTGGGCGCAGTCAGTGAGCAAGACCCGGCGCAGTGGGAGCAGATGTTCGACGTCAACGTGAAGGGCCTGCTCAACGGTATCCACGCGGTAGCCGCCAGCATGGTTGCGCGCAAAAGCGGCACGATCATCAACGTGAGTTCCGTGGCCGGGCGCAAGACCTTCCCGAACCACGTCGCTTATGTCGGCACCAAGTTCGCCGTGCATGGGATTTCGGAAAACCTGCGCGAAGAATTATCGCCAAGCAATGTGCGCGTCATCACCATCGCCCCAGGCGCAGTGGAAACCGAGTTGCTCGGCCATACCACCGATGAGGCGATCAAAAGCGGATATCAGGCCTGGAAACAGGCGATGGGCGGCACCGTGTTGAGTGCCGATGATGTGGCATCGGCCATTGCCTATGCCTATCAGCAGCCGCAGCATGTGTGCATTCGTGAGATCGTGCTGGCCGCAACGCGCCAGCAGCCGTAAACCGATGGGGGAGCTGGCTTGCCAGCGCCCACCGTTGTTCGTCATTGCCTGGGTGATTTGAGTTCGGCCAGACGCCGCTCTATGAAGCGTTTTTCTGGGGTTTGCAGGGTCAGTGACAGGGCTTTTTCGTACGCTTCACGGGCGTCTTCGGTTCGCCCCAGTTGCCGACAAAACTCCCCGCGTGCCGAATGCGCCAAGTGGTAATCCAGCAACTCCCCGCGCCGCAAAATGCCTTCCACCTGCTCCAAACCGGCCAATGGCCCTTGCCACATGGCAAACGCCACGGCGCGGTTCAATTCGATCACCGGAGAGGGCACGGCCCTGAGCAACACATCGTAAAGCCCGACGATCTGCGGCCAATCCGTCTCGCCGGCGCTCGGGGCTTCGGCGTGTACCGCCGCAATCGCCGCTTGCAGGCAATACGGTCCAAAGCGCCCCGTTGTCAGTGCTTGTTCCACCAACGCGCAGCCTTCAGCGATCAAGGACGCATCCCACAAGGTGCGGTCCTGTTCATCCAGCAACACCAACTCACCGCCCGCCGAAGTGCGCGCCGCTCGGCGGGATTCGTGCAGCAGCATCAGCGCCAGCAAGCCCATGACTTCAGGCTCGGGCAGCAACTCCAGCAGCAAGCGGCCAAGGCGGATGGCTTCGCGCGTCAGTTCCTCACGGGTGAGGTCGGCGCCCATGGACGCCGAATACCCTTCATTGAACACCAGGTAAACCACGCGCAGCACACTCTCTAAACGCTCGGGCAACGCGTCGAGGGACGGGACTTGGTAGGGAATCTTCGCCTCGCGGATCTTGCCTTTGGCGCGCACGATGCGTTGGGCAATGGTGGTGGGCGTGGTGAGAAAGGCGCGGGCGATTTCCTCGGTGGTGAGGTCACAGATCTCACGCAAGGTCAGCGCCGTCTGGGCGTCGGGCGCCAGTGCCGGGTGGCAGCAGGTGAAGATCAGGCGCAGGCGGTCGTCTTCCACGTCTTCCTCACTCCAGTGCGCCGCTTCCAGTGCGTCGGCCTGCGCCTGCAGCAACGGGGTAAAGCGCGCCTGGCGGCGCAGGCGGTCGATGGCTTTGAAACGGCCGGTCGACACCAACCACGCCCGCGGATTGCTCGGCACCCCGTCTTGCTGCCAGCGCTCGACCGCGACGAAGAACGCCTCGTGCAAGGCTTCTTCGGCGAGGTCGAAATCACCAAGCAGGCGAATCAGCGTGGCCAGCACGCGCCGTGATTCGCTGCGGTAAATCGCCTCCAGCTGAGGCGTCAATCGGGCATACCTTGGGTCACCAACGTCACCAGGCGATCCAGGCTCTGGCCCCAGCCGTCATGAAAGCCCATGGCTTCGTGGGCCTGTTTGTCGGCTTCGCTCCAGTGCATGGCGCGGGCGGTATAGAGGGTTTTGCCGTCGACCTCTTCGAAGGTGACTTCGGCGGTCATGAAGGGCTTGCCCGACGGCACCCACCCCGGCGCATACGCGTCGGTGAACACCAGCCGGCTCGGCGCTTCGATCTCCAGGAACACGCCTTGGGTCGGGTATTCGGCGCCATCCGGCGCGCGCATCAGCGTGCGGAACACGCCGCCGACCCACAGGTTCATTTCGCACTCGGGGGTGGTCATGCCGTGCGGCCCCCACCATTGCTGCAACAGCGCGGGGGTGGTCCAGGCGCGAAACACTTTGCTGCGGGGCGCATCGATCAAACGGCGGATGGACAGTTCAAATTCAGCCGGCTGGGTGTTCATGGGGGTAAACCTCCTGGAGTCTTGTGGTGGTTGTCTTCAGAGATTCAATTCGCGCACGGGGCGCACTTCCACACTGCCGACCCGGGCCGCCGGAATGCCACCGGCCACCTGGATCGCTTCATTCAAGTCCTTGGCTTCGATCAGGTAAAACCCGGCGAGCTGTTCCTTGGTTTCGGCAAACGGCCCGTCGGTAATCGACAGCTTGCCATTGCGCTTGCGCACGGTGGTGGCGGTGCTCACCGACTCCAGCGGCTCGGCGGCAAGCATCCGCCCGCTGGCCTGGATAGCCTGGGCATAGGCGAAACATTCCGGGTCTTCGGGGCTGTCCGGCGAGGTGTGCAGCACCTGTTCGTTGCTGTAAATCAGGCAGAGGTATTTCATGGCGCTCTCCGTTTTCGGCCTATCCACTATAGTTCCCGGCGATCAGGGTTCCAGCCCGAACAGCGCGGTGCCGCTGTGCATATCGAAAGGGGCCGACCAATGCTCATGCACCACACGCCATTGGCCGTCGATTCGCTGGTAACCGGCGGTCACGCGCATCCAGCACGCCTTCACGACGCCATCCGGCCCGGCGCCGCCACAGTAGGCCAGCCAGTGCGCAAACGCGCTGTCAGGCGCTTGCACGACATGCAGCTCATGAAACTCGAAAATACCCGGGCCGGGGCAATGCTTCATGCATTCGTCCCAATGCGCACGGTAGGCGGCCTTACCTTTGAATTGCAGTGCAGTAACGGCGTCGAACGAGACGATATCGTCGGCATAAAAGCTGACAATCTTGTCGATATCCCGGGCAAGCACGGCTTGCTTCCATTGATCGATCAGGCGGTTGATGGCGGTGCTCATGGCGATACTCCTGGGGCGGGGGAAATCACAAGGGACACCCTTAGTCGAATGACTCATCGGCCAATCGACAGTCCGTTGAAAAATACTTTCGCCGCCGGCAAAGCCGCTAGAATCCGCGCTTCTTTGTAGGATTTCGGATACGCCCCCCCGATGGAAACTCGCCTCGTCCCCTATGAGACGCTGAGCCTTGTGCAAAAACAGCAACTCGACACGCTGCAAGTGCATCCCGAGCAACTGGCGTTCTGCGGCGATATCTACTGCGCGCTGAACAGCCTGCTGGTTAACCCCAACCCTGCGGCCATCAAAGGGTTCGCCCTGCTCGCCGACGACCTTCCGGTGGCATTCCTGCTGCTTAAACGCCCGCCTTGCCTGCCCCACTGGGCGAGTGAACACAGCGCGACCCTGCATGCGTTGCAGGTGGATCGACAGCAGCAAGGGCGCGGGTTCGGCAAAGCGTGTTTACAGGCGCTGCCGGCGGTGGCGAGGCAGGCATGGCCGCAGATCAAGGGGTTGGAGTTGTCGGTGGACGCGGACAATGTGGCGGCAATGGGCTTGTACCTGGCCGCCGGATGGGTGGACAGCGGGGAGGCCTATAGGGGCCGGATCGGGTACGAGCGCAGGCTGACGCTGGTAATCGCCGAGTGACGTGACACCTGTGGCGAGCGGGCTTGCCACAGGATCGAGGGTTTACTTGGCTTCGACCGGCAACCAGATCTCCACACTGCCGATGCCCTTGCGCGCGTCAAAACCTGCGCTGTAGCGCTCGAAATCCGCCCCGGCGACCTTGTAGCCCGAGTGCGGCAACCACTCGAACATGATCCGCTCGTACGTCTGCTCCAGCGCCTGCACCGGCCCGTAGTGCGGGAACACGGCGTAGTGATGCGCAGGAATTTCGATGCACTCAAAGTTACTCGGCACCTCGTCTTTACTCGGCACTTCAACCCCGGCCATGTAATCGAATTCGCCGTGATTGGGGTTATGACAAACACCATAAGTCACGCCGCCGACACGACGCTTGATCTCTTTGAAGCAGGTGTCAAACAACTCCCACAATTTTGGAATATCACCCACGGTGGCCTTCGAATACCGCCCTTGCACGCCCGCGATCACCAGGGCCTTGCCGTCTTCCATACGTGGCTGCAACGGTTGTGTTGTTTGCTGATCCATCTGAACAGTCTCCTTCTTATAAGGGAACAAACCCGTATCGAGTATAGGGGCATATCCGCGCTGTGCCGCCTACAGAAATTTTTCCAGCGGCATCTGGACAATTGGCCATCATCGACCGTATTGTCTGCCCCGCAGGCCACCGCAGTGGCCGACGTCGCTCGGACGGTTCCGGGCGCTTACGTACCTCGAGGCACCCATGGCAGACCAAGGTTCGCCGCGCCGCTTTGCGCGCATAGATCGACTCCCCCCTTACGTGTTTAATATCACTGCCGAGCTGAAGATGGCTGCGCGTCGGCGCGGCGAAGACATCATCGACTTGAGCATGGGTAACCCTGACGGCGCCACTCCACCACACATCGTGGAGAAAATGGTCACCGTCGCCCAGCGTGAAGACACCCACGGCTACTCCACCTCCAAAGGCATTCCGCGTCTGCGTCGGGCGATTTCGCGCTGGTACAAAGACCGCTATGCGGTGGACATCGACCCGGAAACCGAAGCCATCGTCACCATTGGCTCCAAGGAAGGCCTCGCGCATTTGATGCTGGCCACCCTGGACCAGGGCGATACCGTGCTGGTGCCCAACCCGAGCTACCCGATTCACATCTACGGTGCCGTGATTGCCGGCGCCCAGGTGCGTTCGGTGCCGCTGGTGCCCGGCGTGGACTTCTTCGCCGAGCTGGAGCGAGCGATTCGTGGCTCGATCCCCAAACCGAAGATGATGATTCTGGGCTTCCCGTCCAACCCCACCGCGCAGTGCGTGGAGCTGGATTTCTTCGAACGGGTCATCGCCCTCGCCAAGCAGTACGACGTGCTGGTGGTGCATGACCTGGCCTACGCCGACATCGTCTACGACGGCTGGAAAGCCCCGTCGATCATGCAAGTGCCCGGCGCCAAGGACATTGCCGTGGAGTTTTTCACCCTGTCCAAGAGCTACAACATGGCCGGCTGGCGCATTGGTTTCATGGTCGGCAACCCGGAGCTGGTCAACGCCCTGGCGCGGATCAAGAGCTACCACGACTACGGCACCTTTACCCCGCTGCAAGTGGCGGCGATTGCGGCGCTGGAAGGCGATCAGCAGTGCGTGAAAGACATCGCCGAGCAGTACCGCCAGCGCCGTAATGTGCTGGTCAAAGGCCTGCATGAGCTGGGCTGGATGGTCGAGAATCCGAAGGCGTCGATGTACGTCTGGGCGAAGATTCCCGAGGCATATGCCGCCATGGGCTCGCTGGAATTTGCCAAGAAACTGCTGCTGGAGGCGAAGGTGTGTGTGTCGCCGGGGATCGGATTTGGTGAGTACGGCGACGACCATGTGCGCTTTGCGCTGATCGAGAACCAGGACCGGATTCGCCAGGCGGTGCGCGGTATTCGCGGGATGTTCCGGGCGGATGGCCTGGTGACTAAAGCCTGACCCGAGCCAGCAGTAGACATACGCTAAAAAAATGG
>NZ_LXJP01000089.1:0-14329 GCF_001728855.1 Pseudomonas sp. AP19
GGGCTTGCTCGCGAAAGCGGTGGATCAGTTAGCCCCTTGCCGACTGATACTGCGCTTTCGCGAGCAAGCCCGCTCCCACATTTGGATCTCTATTGATCTTGAGAGTGTGTTCAACTTCCTGCTTTTACGAACCCAGGCTTGAGCCCAAACACTTCAACGCCTTGGGCGGTCGACTGTCCGGTCGTCACCTTCACCCGCTCCACCGGCTTATCCATCGCCGCCCGATACTCCACGGTCATGTCATCGCGGTTAATGGCCTGGCTCGGCACCACGATCGCCTGCGCATTGTTGTACGTCACAATGGTCAAGCGTGCGCTCATCCCCAGCCGCACCCGTTGCAACTGCTGGGCGGTGAGCTTGGGGATCGACAACGTCACCGGAAACTGCGCGCTGCCCTGGCTGTCGCTGGCAATCGCCAGGCCGCTGACCACACTGACGGACCCGGTCAGCCGCTCGCCGTCGAACCCATCGCCCATCACCTCTACCGCCTGGCCCGGGTGCAATTGGTTGATGTCCAACTCCGACACCCTGGCGACAATTTTCAGCCGCTCGATATTGGCCAGGCCGAAGAGCACCTGCCCCTGGCTCACCTTGCTGCCGGCCTGCACCGGCGCGTTGTTGTTACCGCCACTTTGAGGCGAATTATTACTGCCGGGTGCGGGCACCACGATGCCGGAGAACGGCGCCTTGACCTCCTTGCCATCGAGCAACGTGTGCAGCGCCTCGTACTTCACTGTGGCATTGGTCAGTTCCATGTCCGCGATTTGCCTGTACTCGCCCTGGCCCTGCGCCTGTGCCTGCTGCAAATCCATGCGTGCAGAGGCGAGGTCGAGTTGCTGCTGCTGGGTCTGCTGTTTGAGGTCATCCAGTTCGTTGCGCGGGATGATGCCGCGCTTGAAGAGGTTTTCACTCTCGGTGAGTTTGCGCTGGGTGTTACCGGCGGTCATTTCGGCGGTGCGCAGGCTACGGCGCGCACGGCTGACGGCGGGGCTGCTGTTCCAGTCCTGCATCTCTTGCACGGTGCGCCGGGCCTTGAGCTGGGCGGACAAGGCATCGCGCAGTTGCACTTCGAGGGTGGCCGGGTCCATGCGCAGCAGCACCTGGCCGGCGTCTACCCGCTGGCCCTGTTCCACCAGGTTGGCCAGCACGTTGCCGTCGAACGGCGCGGTAAGGGTGATGATGGTGTCGGGTTCGATCTTGCCCACCAGGCCAATCTGATGCACCAGTGGGTCAGGTTTCACGGCCAGCCATTGTTCGGCTGTATCGGTCTGCCCGGCATCGCTGCGGTGGCTGAGCGCGGTGACGCCGGCGCCCGTCAGCAGCACGATCAATGCAGCGCCCAGCAGGCGTTTTTTATTAGTAGTCATTGAGGGCGATTTCCCAACTTTCCAGCGTCATGCCCAGTGTCAGGTCGAACTGGGTCTGGGCGTTCAAATAAGCGATCAGCGCGTTGAGCTGCGCGTTCTCGGCATTGCGCAGGTCGGCCTCGAAACTCAGCACCTGAAAGTTGCTGGAGCGCCCGGCGCTGAGTTTCTCCCGCTCGATCTCGATCTTGCGGCGCGACAGTTCCACGGCACGCTGGGAGATTTCATACTGGCGCCAGCGGGTGCCGAGGTCACGCACCACGTCGTTGACGTTGCGCTCCAGGTCCTGGCGCGCATCGGCGATGCGGATCTCCTGATCCTCCACATTGACCCGTGCTCGCACCTCGGCCTGGCGCGTGCTGATGTCGCCAATCGGGATCTGCACCTGCACACCGGCGTAGCTGTTCCAGGTGCGGTTATGGTTGTTGCCATTGTCGATGTTGCTGTTGCTGTAGGCATCGCGTACCTGGTTGGCCCCGGCCACCAGGTCCACTTGCCAGCGTCCGGAATCCTTGGCGATGACCAGGTTGAGGTCGGCCTGCTGGCTACCGAGCAGGGCGGCGAGGTATTCCGGCTGCTGGGTTTGCGCGAGGTTGAAGGCCTGGCGCTTGTCGATGACCATCGGCTTGGCTTCCAGCGCCTCACTGGCGCGGATCGGCGTCGATAGGTCCAGGGCCAACAGGCGCAATAGCGCCAGGCGGCTGGTGTCCAGCTGGTTGCGGGCTTCTTCCACACCGAGTTGCTGAGTCGCGATATCGGCTTCGGTCTGCACGATTTCGAACTCGGCCATGCGCCCCGCGCTGATCAGCGCCTTGTTCACTTCCAGCAAGGTGTTGGAACGTTTCAGGGCATCCTGGACGATGCTCAACTGCTCCTGGGCGCGCAGCAATTCACGGTAAGTGGCGATGATCTGGCTGATGGTCTGCGCCACGGTGGCCTTGAGGTTCAGGCGGTTGGCCTGCTCCGACAGGCGCGACAGGCGCAGCGGCGCGGTGGTGGCGTCCCAACCTGCGCCGCGCATGAGCGGCTGGATGAGCGCCAGGTCCAGGCCGTCGCTGCGGTAGCGGCCAGCACGGTCGGCGGTGTTCAGTTGTTGGGTCCAGGCCATGCTCAGCCGGGTGCCGTACTCGCCAAGCAGGGTTGCATTCGGGGCCAGGTTGGCATTGCGCGAGTTATCGACCGAGCCGCGACTTTGGCGGTAATAACTGTTGAGGGTGAGCTTGGGGTTGAACGTGTCTTCGGCCACCCGCAGATCGAACTTCTGCGCCACCCGCTGCAGGTAGGCACTGCGGATCGCCGGGTTGTTGCGCAAGCCCAGGTACACCGCATCGCCCAAGGTCATCGTGGTGACTTGCGCGTTCAGCGACACGCTTCGATCGTAACCACTGCGCGTGGTGCTGGGGGCGGACGGGTTGATGACCACGTCGGCGGCCATGCCCGGCAGGCTGACCAGCACGAGCAAGCCGAGCCATTTATTCATCACGCAAGGCCTCCACCGGCTGCAGCCGCGAGGCCGAGACCGCCGGGTAGATGCCAAAGAACAGGCCGACCAGCAGTGTACTGCCGACCCCCAACGGCAGGGCGGCGGCAGCCAGGGCAAACTGCCAGCCCGACAGCCAGGCGTAGAGCCAGGCGGCAGTCATGCCCAGCACCGCGCCGCATAATGCGCCGACGGCCGTCAGCGTGACGGCCTCCAGCAGGAACAGGTTGCGGATGTCGCGCTGGCGCGCACCCAAGGCCATGCGAATGCCGATTTCACGACGGCGCTCCGAGACATTCATCAGCATTACGTTCATCACCCCGACACCGCCGCCAACCAGGGAAATGGCACCCAGGGCCAGCAACAAGTAGGCGAACGTGCGGCTTTGCCGGGTCATGCCATCGATCATTTGTTGGGGCACCTGGATGTCGACATCGCGGTCGGTGAGCTGGCTTTTCAGTGCGACGGCGGCGTCGCGGGCGATGCGGTCCATGTCCTGGCCGGGCATGGCACGGATGAGCACATTGCTGATTTGCGGGGTCGGGTAGATGCGGCGCATGCCTTCGGCGGGGATGAACAGGGATTCGTTGGCTTGCACCGGCATCAGCATGGCGCGGGGTTGGTTGTGCAGGATGCCCACCACCAGGAACAGGTAATCGTTGATGCGCACGCGATCACCCAACTTCAGTGGGTCGCCCGGCGTACTCAGGGCCTGGGCAATCTGGTCGCCGACCACGCCGTAGGTTTCGCCGGCGTCGAAGTTCGATAGAAAACGCCCCTCACGCACCGCCAGGCGCATGGCGTCCTTGATGTCCGGCGTGGTGCCGACAACGTTGGCGCTGACCGTGCGACCGTGGAACACGATGGGCCCGCCGAACACACTGAGCGCGCCGATATGACCGATGCCCGGCACCGTTCGGCGTACCGCGTCGAGGTCGAGGCTGGCGCGCATCAGTGCATTGCTGTTGCCTTTGGGCGGGAACTGGGCGACCAGGGTGTCGGTGCCCATGTCCTTGAAAATCAGCGCGGCATCCACCGCCGCGTTGTGGCCGATATTGATCAACGCCACCACCGATGAACTGCCGATCACGATACCCAGCAGTGCCAGGACTGAGCGTTTGCCCAGGGTGCGCAGGCTGACGAACGCTTCATGCAGCAGTTGGCTGAGGCTCTGTTCAACCCGCAGGCTGCGCTCTACCCGCAGGCTCATAGGCGCTCGGCCTCCTGCACCACGCCATTGCGTACCAGAATCTTGCGCTCCAGGCGCTCGGCGATATGCGCGTCATGGGTGACGATGATCAGCGTCACCTGCTGTTCGCGGTTGAGGGCCAGGAGCAAGTCCATGATCTCCTGGGCGGTGGTGCTGTCGAGGTTGCCGGTGGGTTCGTCGGCGAGGATCACCGAGGGTTTGCCGACCAGGGCGCGAGCAATCGCCACGCGCTGGCGCTGACCACCGGAGAGGTCGGCGGGGCGATGGTGGGCGCGCTCCGCCAGGCCGACTTGCGCGAGCATGCGCAGTGCCTGCTCCACTGATTCATGGCGCGACACACCGCGGTAACTGAGGGGCAGGGCGACGTTGTCCAGCGCACTGAGGCGCGGCAGCAGGTTGAAGCTCTGGAACACAAAACCGATCTGCTGGTTGCGGATCGCGGCCAGCTCATCGGGCGTCGCGCTGAAAATATCGTGACCGGCAAAGTGGTACCGGCCGCAGTTGGGCAGGTCCAGCAAGCCGAGGATATTGAGCAGGGTGCTTTTGCCGGAACCGGAGGCGCCGAGAATGCCGCAGCTGTCGCCGCTGGCGATGGACAGGCACACATCATTAAGAATGGACAGGTGTTGCCCGGCGAGCTGATAGCTTTTGCCGATGCCTTGCAGGGAGATCAAGCCTGGGTGCGCGGGGGTATCTGTCATCATGACTACGCCTGCAGTCTCGACGGTGCCGTCATGCCCCCGGTAAATCTTTGTAACAAGTTCGGGAGCTGCCTGGTACGCGTCACGGACTGGTTTTGTTTCTTGTTTTTAAAATATTGTTTGAATAGTAACCGCGTTCAATCCGCTTCGCCAGCGGTGGATGTAGAGCGGTTTTATCCTTTGAAAGCTTTTTTCTGCGGCTCGGTTCAGGCGCTCAGCAATGCCTTCGTCTATCTTCACAACGCCCGGTTATACAGGCTTTTATAGGGATGAAGGCGTGCCACTGCTTGCTTTCGACAGGCCGCCCCGGTATAAAAAATCAAATTATTTTTTAAAACAATATTTCCCCCCGTGGAACTCTTATGGTCGCGAAGAAACTCAGCGCTCCAAACGTTACCAAGACTCGACTGCTGGATGCGACAGAGGCTCTTTTCATCAAATACGGCTATGACGCCGTGCTGCTGCGGCAGATTACCGAGCGCGCGCAGGTGAACCTGGCCGCCGTGAACTATCACTTCGGGGACAAGGATTCCCTGATGAAAACCCTGCTGATGCAGCGCCTGGAGCCGCTCAACGAGCAGCGCCTGGAATTGCTTGCGCGCTGCGAAGCTGAAGCCAGCGGCCCGCTCGATTGCGACACCTTGCTTGGGGTGCTGTTTGCCCCGGCCATGGGCCTGGAACGCAGCGACCCGGCCAGCGGCGAAGGGCGCTCGTTTATTCGTTTCCTGGGGCGGGTGTACAGCGACACCTCGCCGTTTATCCAGGAATACCTCAAGGTGCATTACCAGCCGGTATTTCAGCGCTTCTTCGAAGCCTTCGCCCTGGCATTGCCGGACTTGCCACGCAACGAGCTGGGTGTGCGCCTGCAATTTGCGCTCAAGGCGATTTCCGGGGTGATGGCGGGGACGGAACTGCGCTTGCTGATGAATTCCATGAGCCTGGGCCGGCCGGCCACTGATGCCGAAGTGATGGCTAAGTTGATCACGCTGGTCTCGGCCGCGATTCGTGTGCCGCAACAAAGTCCTGAGGCCGAAACCGCGCTGGCCAAGGTGCTGGATACCCAGCGTGCGATTCGTGAACAAGCTGCTGCGCCTGCTTCCAAAGCGGCCCGTTGAACCCCAAATCCAAGACAAAAAAAACCCGCTGGGGCGGCGGGTTTTGATGTGCAGCGTTTGTAACGGATGAGGCTTCACCCTACGGCTGCGGATGTGAATAAAGCGTGAAAAAAATGTAAGTAAAAGGCTGGGTGCAGAGAGATTCACGAATACCCGCAGAAACCGTTGTTTTTTGCCGGGCCCCAGCCACTCGTCGCCACTGTCAATTCTGACAGTAGATTCGGCTCCTCTTCCCGACGTCTTATTCACCTTGCCTCGTGCGTCAGTGTGGCGCGCGTTCAACCAGTAAGGTAATAGTCATGTCCAGCCGGCCTACTGATTCTTATGATCTCGATCTTGCACCGCCCACTTCATATTTCCCTGCTGTGCAGTTACAGCCGCAATTTACCAGTACGCCTCCCCTGTACCCCGAGACTGCCGTATGGGGCATGGGCATCCGTCATGTATCGCCTGCAATGTTCACCTTTCTTCCGTGGGCTGAGCGTGCGCTCGGCGACTATTACGCAATCCGCATTCAGGACCTGAACAACCCTGCTGCTTCAAATACCATCAGTGACGCGGATGCCAGCGCTTACTACCTGACGGTGAGCAAGCTGCCCCAGGGCGAAGTCCCTATGTTCGGGCGGCTCGTGCGAGCCAACAGTTTGCAGGAGAGCCGGTCGATCACCCAAACCATCCTGATCAAATTGACCAACCCCGGCGGTCGTGATCAGGAGGTCACGAAGAAGTGGCACAGTGGTTTGAATATGTCGATAGAAGGCCTGCCCACTGGCTCGGTCCTGAACAAGGACAACACCGCAGAAGGGCTGTGGTGCCTGATCACCAAATACCTGTATATCCGTAAAAACGACATTATCACCGTGCGCTATGACGGGCTGGCGGTGGAGCATGTGGTCAGTCCGGAAGAGGCTGCCGGGCCTGGGCCGATCCGGGTATTTATCAGCCCGGAGATTATCAAGCAGGGCAATCAGAATGGGCCGGTAGAGGTCGCCTTTACGGTTAAAGACGTGGTGGGCAACGTTCCCGAGGGGGAATGGCTGTATTGCAAAGCCTACAAACTGGTGTCGGAACTTGACTCGTCGTTGCTGGAATACCCGACCTTTCTTGTCGATGAGGTTGAGTCTGATCAACTGGACCTTAACCTCAATAACCGGTCCAAGTTGGAGGTGGAGGTCTATCGGCCGCGCAGGTCGCCCAAACCCAACCCGCAAAATCGGATCATGTTGATTTTCAAGCTTTTCCCGGAGAAAGGGCGAAGCAAGACAGTGACACTGGGGCCCTTCCCCGATACCACCAAGGCTTACCAACGGATCCCCGTCAGCTACGACCTTTTCACGGAGCTGGCCAAGGGGCGTTTTCAAGTGACGTACGAATTGAGCACCAGCGCTGGCGTACTGCTGGGCAAGTCGGGCAGTTACACGGTCAGTGTGACGGGCTTGCCGGTATCAATGCCGGCGGTGACCGTCAGCCCGTTTGAGGCGGGGCTGATCCCTTCGAATACCGACATTGTCGTAACACTACCTACCTACCAGCCGCACAATGAGTTTCTGTTGGAAACCCTGGTGCTCGAAGCCCTCGACGGCAGCGTAAGCCTTACCCTGCCGCAACCGGCAGGCGTCCAGGGCGGCACGCGCCGCGTGACCAAGGAGGCACTCAAGGCGTTTGAAGGCCTAGGCCCGTTCCAGATTTATTACACCACCGATGACGGTGAGGGCACATCGGCGTCCCTGCGTGAATCAGTGAAGCTGCAGGCTCAGGTGGGTGAGCGTGTGTCGGTGTTGGAAGCTCCGATCATTCAAGGCTCCCGCCGTAACAACATCGACCCTGCCGATGTAAAAGACCCTGAAATTCAACTGATCTTCCCCTACGGGAATACGATTGCCGGCGACGTGCTGCATTGGAGTGTGGTCGGCAAGGACGCGAACGGCTCTGCCAGTGGCAAAATCCCGATCAACAGTGCATACGCGGGGGCCGCCTTGCCGTTGGTGTTTTTCCCGGTTAACCGTAAAGTCCTGGATAACAACCTCAACGCCAGCATCAGTGTCAGCTACAGCATTGAACGTGCGGGGCCGCCTCGACAAGTCTTGCGCTCCAGTGTGCTTGATCTTACCGTCGGTGCGGAGGTGAAACTGGAACTGCCCAAAGTGCTGGAGGCCGGCAGTCTGCAGGACCAACTTGACCCCAAAGCGGTGGTCAAGGGCGCCACCGTGGAGGTCGCGTTCAAACAGATGCGCGCCGATGACCAGATTTTTGTCGAGTGGTTGGGAGCGTATGGGGTCAGCAGTATTGTGGTGCAAGTGGCGGGTGACCCGAAGACCAACAAGGTCAATGCCACTATCCCGCCTGAGGTGATTTCCAAGGGCGTGCGCCCCAACGGCAATAAAATCACCGTGCGGTACAGCTTTACCCGTGGGCAATTCACCTACAAGTCCGAGATATTGACGCTTGTCCTGCAGCCGCTCGAGAAGCTGCCGACGCCGATCATCGACGGGGCTGGCGAGACCCTGCTGCCGCTCTTTAGCCTGCCGAATACGGCCCGCACCCGTATCGCCGCATGGGATTTAATCAATAAAGACCAATTAATGTGGATGACCTACGAAGGCACTTTTGCCGACGGCACGTCCTATATCGAAGATACCTACACCGCCAATGAGGTGACGGCTGACGGCGTCGTCAAGGGCATTTCGCCTGCAACGCCGGTGGATCAACTGCGTCGACTCAAGGACGGCTCGCACCTGACCATTCGCTTTTGGGTCAGTTTTGCGCAGATCCCCGACAAGGACACCGCGCTCTTGTTTGGGACCGCCGACTATATTGTCCAAGCATTGGCAGCCACCCTGCCGGCACCGAGCTTTGCCAACAAACCTGGGGCCGCGATTACCGTTTACCCGTTGGACTACGAGAAAAATGCAATAGTGGCGGTGGCGTATCCAGCCATGACGGCTACGCAAAAAATTGTCCTGGAGTGGATCTACCCGGACGGCACCCTGGCCACTATCGCTGCACAGAACGGAGTGGCCGGTGGGCGCGTAGATTTCGCCATCAGTGCGCCAATCATCGCGGCGAGTGTGGGTAAGGTCATCACATTGCGTTACAAGGTGACGTCAGGCACCCGAGTGACGCCGTCTGATGCCCAGCAACTGACGGTACAAGCTGTCCGCGCGACAGACTTGCCGCAGGCAGTGATTAACGGGGTTGTCGATAAAGGCACGTTGGACCTGACCACGTTCAATGGCGATGGGTTCCTGGCATTGAGCCCCTGGCGTTTGAGTGCTGCCGGGCAAAAGGTGTGGATCACCGCACGCGCTGAGGGTGTAGTCCAATCAACTGTGCTGGGGGCCTATCCGATTAGTGGGGTTGAGGCGACGAGTGGCTTGAAGAATGTGGCAGTTTCCAGAGCCTGGCTGCAGGGGGTACGCAACGGTAGCAGTATCGTGATTGAGTGCCGAGTGACGTTTGATGGCAGTGATGATGTATCGACGTCCGTGGTATTTCCGGTCACGACCTACACCGTCAAACAACGGACGGGGGTTATCGCCAACGTTGCGGTAGGGCAGAGCCCGGAATTTGCGGTTCTTTCGAAGGCGGGTGACAAAGCGTTTGTCTCCAACCACCACGGCAATTCGATTTCAGTGATCGATGTGAATGCCCGCAAGGTCATTGATACCATCCCCGGAATTAATTCACCGTTCAAAATGGTGCTGAGCCCGGACGGCTCCCGACTCTATGTCGCCAACTTCTTTGGGCGCACCGTCACCGTCATCAATCCTGCAACCCACGGTGTGCTGATGAGGTTTGATGTGAAGGGTGTTGACGTGGTTCAGGGGGTTGAACTCAACGGGGATGGTTCACGCCTGTTTGTCTCGACGAATGTGCCGTCGCTGATCGTCGTTCTTGATGCAATCTCCGGCAGTGAGCTGCGTCGGATCCCCACTACGCCAAACCCTATCGCGATGGCGCTCAACCCGGAAAAAACGCAGATTTACTTCACCGCAGAACAGCAAGTAACGGCCGTCAATGCCAACGGATTGAGTGGTGTGGTAGCCAAAGTTACGGGGTTCTCCAGGCCTCAGGATCTCGTCTTCAATCCCAACAACATTCCATCCGCCCGTATCTATGTCGCGGATAACGATTTTGTGCGGATCATTAATCCTGTGAACAATGCCCTTATCAAATCGCTGGGGGGGTTCCATTACGCCTGGGGCGTCAAGATGCATCCGACTGCCCGTCAATGCTATGTGGGGTCAGTAGGCCCAGGGGGGACGACGAGTTATCGCGATTCGCTGTTCGTTATCGATACCGTGACGGAAACAGTCATTAATCGATTTACGGGTTTCGACAACCTTGCCGACATCACTTTCACCTCTGACGGTAGTCTTGCGCTTCTGGTTAATCAGGCAACGGGTATCGTGTCGTTCTTTTCGATTTAAGGAGAGGGGTCACCCGATGTAGATGCAAGGGGCAGCTCCACGTGAGGGTGGACTGCCCCTTTTTTATCGGTTCAGATCTTCCAGTGGCTCGATGTCTTGGCAAGCTTCTGGCGCATGGCCTCCACGTTGCTCGCCAACTGCAACGTCAACAACCGATACCCATCCAACGCACTCTGCACCGGCGCCTCCAGCCCACTTTCGTCTGCGGCATGCACGGTCGAGCGCTCCAGCCGTTCGGTAAATCCCGACTTCAACGCCCGCGCCATTCCCACCCACTGCACGCGAATCTGCCGATGTTCGGCCTTCAACAGCATCTGCATCCGCGCCATCGCCTGTTCATCCCGTGGATCGGGCCGGGTATTGCCAAGAATCTCCAGGGTGCTGATGCACATGCGCAAATGCCGCTGGATCGCGTCCAGTTCGGTCATGGAAATCCGTACTTCCTTGGACACCGACGGCATCAACGAGCGCAGTTGCAGCATCGCCGCGTTCAGGCGGTTGAGCAGTTTGAGGTGCTCATCATCGGTGACTGACTGACCGCTGATGATCCGGCTATAAATCTGCGCGCAATCGCGCAACGCACTGGCCAGGTTGTAGCGCCACGAGTACACGGCATACAGCGGCAAGGCGAACGAAAATGCCAGGGCCAGCACAATGCCGATCAGGATATCCACGGTGCGCCACAGGCCGTCCGATATCGGATTGTCCCCATGGCCGGCGACGATAAACACCGTGATCGCCGACAGCAGCGCGATGTAACCGCCCTTGCCGATCGCGTGGTAGGAAAAGAACCCGCACACCACCGACATCAACATATACGTCAACAGCGGTTGGCCGAAATACGCCTGTTGCACCACCAACAGCAAGCCCACGCTGGCGCCGATCAGGGTGCCATAGGCGCGCTCTACGGCTTTTTTGCCGATATTGCCGTGGTGCTGCAAGCCGCCGATGACGATCAGCATGGTCACCGAGGCCCATTCACCGTGGGGCAGGTTGATGCCGGTGGTGAGGAGGATCGTCGCCAGCAAACCGATGGACACGCGTACCGCGTGGATCAGCTTGGCATGGCGATAGCGACGGTACGGGTCCAGCAAAGGGCGCAACAAGCGCCGAGCGAACACGGGCAAATGCAGGTTCATCGGTAGTAAAGTGGCCTTAGTCGTGAGGGCGAACGCAGTCTGAAGTGTGGGAGCGGGCTTGCTCGCGAATGCGCTGGATCAGTCAAAGGTGTTTCGACTGACACTCCGCTTTCGCGAGCAAGCCCGCTCCCACATTTGAACTGCGCCATTTTTAGAAAATATAGTCAGTGGTCAAGAAACTTGAATCACGGTTGCGCAGGATGTCGCTGAGCAGTGCCTTGTTGCTCTCCTGAAACTTGGTCGCTACCAGCGTGCGGATCGAGAACACGCGCAGCGCGTCATGCACAGACAACGTGCCTTCGGCCGAGTTCTTGCGCCCGTTGAAGGGGAAGGTGTCCGGCCCGCGCTGGCACTGGGCGTTGATGTTGATACGACCGACCTGGTTGGCAAAAGTGTCCACCAGCCGCCCGACTTGCCTGGCGTTGGTGCCAAAAATACTCAGTTGCTGACCGAAATCCGAGTCCAGCACGTAGTCGATCACCGTCTCCAGGTCACGGTAAGGCACGATCGGCACCACCGGGCCGAACTGTTCCTCGTGATACACGCGCATCTGCGGGTTCACCGGGTACAGCACGGCCGGGTAGAAGAACGCACCGCGACTCGCGCCGCCATTGGTATTCACCACCTTGGCGCCGTGCTGCGCCGCATCGGCCACCAGTGCGTTGAGGTAGTCGACCTTGCCCACTTCCGGCAGCGGTGTCAGTGAAACGCCGTCTTCCCACGGCATGCCAGGCTTCAACGTTGCCAGTTTGGCGTTGAATTTCTCAATGAAACGCTCGACGACGTCTTCATGCACAAACAGGATTTTCAACGCGGTGCAACGCTGGCCGTTGAACGACAAAGAACCGGTGACCGCCTCATTGACCGCATTGTCCAGGTCGACCTCTGGCAACACGATGCCGGGGTTTTTCGCATCCAGGCCCAATGCCGCACGCAAGCGGTGCGGTTTGGGGTGCAGTTTTTTCAAATCGCTGGCGGCCTTGTTGGTACCGATAAACGCGAAGATATCGATCTTGCCGCTGGCCATCAGCGCGCTGACGGTTTCACGACCACTGCCGTAGATCACGTTGATCACCCCGGCCGGGAAGCTGTCGCGGAACGCCTCCAGCAATGGGCGAATCAACAGCACGCCGAGCTTGGCCGGCTTGAACACCACGGTATTGCCCATGATCAACGCCGGGATCAGCGTGGTAAAGGTCTCGTTCAGCGGGTAGTTATACGGCCCCATGCACAGTGCCACACCCAGCGGCACGCGGCGGATTTGCCCGAGGGTGTCCTGTTCCAGTTCGAAGCGGCTGGAGCGGCGGTCGAGTTCCTTGAGGGCGTTGATGGTGTCGGTGATGTAGTCGCAGGTGCGGTCGAATTCTTTTTGCGAGTCCTTGAGGTTCTTGCCGATCTCCCACATCAGCAGCTTGACCACCGCATCACGCTGTTCGCGCATGCGGCGCAAAAACGCTTCCACATGCTGGATACGTTCAGCCACACGCATCGTCGGCCATTCACCTTGGCCACGGTCGTAGGCGCGCACGGCGGCGTCCAGGGCGGTGAGGGCGGTGTCGGCATCCAACAGCGGCGTGCTGCCGATATGCACCCGCTCATCCCCCAATTGCACCGGGCTCAGCACCTGGGCCAATGGGCCGTTCCACACCTGCAACTGGCCGTCTACGAGGTAATCACGCTGTTCAATCGGCCCCCCCAGCCGAAATTGCTCGGGAATGTCGGCGGTGGAGGCGGGAAACAGCTGGGCGAGCAGGTTACTGGTGGTCATGTCGCTACCCCTGGAATAGTTGCAAAACATGACTAGAGAGTCGCCCAACAAGCGGCTCTATGGCAAGGCTTGTGCGCTTTCTTGTGCGCACCGCTGTGTGTGCCACGCTTGCCGGAGTAAACTACGCGGCTTTATTGAAGGAGTTCACATGAGTCAGTACCAGCCGGGCATTCTTGCCGCACCGGTGCCGTTGCAGGCACGCCATCTGTTTTTTGCCGTGGATTCCCTGCAGGCGGTGCCTGCTGCGTTGGACGCGCTGGTGCAGTTGACGGATTCGGCCGTGGTGGTCGGTGTCGGTGAGCCGCTGGTATCTGCCCTGGGCACTCAGGTGCAAGGGTTGCGCGCCTTTCCCGCCGTCAGCGGCCCGGGTGCGCATAACCCGTCCACTCAGCAGGCGCTGTGGGTGTGGCTGCATGGTGTGGATCGCGGTGAGCTGCTGTTGCGCAGCCGCACCTTTGAAAAAGCCCTGGCCCCGGCGTTTCGTCTGGTCCAGATGACCGAGGGCTTCCGCTACAAGACCGGTTTCGATTTGACCGATTACGAAGACGGCACCGAAAACCCCCACGACGACGCCGCCGTTGAGGCCGCCATGACCGACAGCGGCGCCAGCTTCGCCGCCATCCAGCAATGGCAGCACGACCTCGATGGCTTCGCCGCCTTGCCGGCCCAGGAGCGTGACCACATCATCGGCCGCCGCCATGGCGATAACGAAGAGCTGGACGACGCCCCCGAATCCGCCCACACCAAGCGCACCGCCCAGGAGAGCTTCAACCCGGAAGCCTTCGTGGTCCGCCGCTCGATGCCGTGGGCCGAGAACGGCCAGGCGGGGCTGATGTTCCTTGCGTTTGGCCATTCCTTTGATGCGTTTGAAGCGCAACTGCGGCGCATGAGTGGGTTGGAGGATGGGATTGTGGATGGTTTGTATCGCATCAGTACGCCGTTGACCGGTGGCTATTACTGGTGCCCGCCACTCAAGGACGGGCATCTGGACCTGAGTGCACTCGCGGTTACAGCGCAAAGCTAAACACTCTGTGGCAAGGGTCTTCACCCGCCATCCGTCACCCGCCTCGCAGGCAAGCCAGCGCCCATACTTATTTGTGTCTGACCTGAATCCTGCGCCTG
>NZ_LXJP01000090.1:0-14152 GCF_001728855.1 Pseudomonas sp. AP19
ATTTGTAACTGACCCAGCGCATTCGCGAGCAAGCCCGCTTCCACAATGTTGACCGAGTTTAACTGCCGGCACCGCAGTGCTCTGCTTTTCTGTGGGAGCGGGCTTGCCCGCGATACAGGCACCTCGATACATCAGGCATACCCCGCAGCAGACCCCATGCCAGCTCCCAGATTGGCGCAGTAAAGTCTGAAGAGCAGCCCACCCTTTACCTGATGTACCCAGTTCCAAATGTGGGAGCGGGCTTGCTCGCGAATGCGGTGCGCCATTCACCCACTCCATCAACTGACACACCGCTTCGCTTGTGCTTTTGATCTAATCACTGAGGTCGGCTGTCAGGCCGCCGTGCTCTACTTTTGACTTTGATCTTGATCTTAGGCGCCCCGTTAACCACGCTGGCCGGAGTGAGAGCCCGCCGAGCCTAAGCGAGGTGCCGAGTGGTGGGGCAAGAGCCCTTTGGTTGCGTTGGGGCTTTTCCAAAGTGACCCGCTGTAAGAGCGGAACCCTAAGCCGCCGTTACCGCAGCAACGGAGATGTACCCCATACAACCACCAGCCTGGTCGGCCCAGAGGCCGCCACGCCAAACAGCACATACATCCAATTCCAAACCCCCGAAGCCCCCCAAACTCCCTCCATCGCTCAACTCTCCAGGGGGGAATCAACGCCATGGACCCAACACCCAAAACCAGCCCCGACGAAGTCGTCACCCTGGTCGTCAAACACCTGATCAAACCCGGTCGTGAAGCCGACTACGAAGCCTGGCTACGGCGCATCGTGCGTATCGCCGGTGAGCGCCCAGGTCACCTCGGTGTCGACGTGGTACGCAGCAAACAAAACCGCCTGGCGCTGTTTACCTGCGTACTGCGCTACCGCTCCACCGAGGCACTTGAGCGCTGGCTCGACTCCCCGGAACGCAAGGCCCTGATCGACGAAGCCACGCCCCTGCTCGCCGACGGCGACAACACCGAAATCGGTGCCGTCAACGAATTCTGGTTTGCGCCGCTGGCCGACAGCGCCGCCAAACCACCGCGCTGGAAGCAGGCGGTGGTGACCTTGTTTGTCATCCTGCCGCTGACGCTGCTGGTGCCGATCATCTGGGGCCCGGTGTTGCGCCTGCATCCGTTCCTTTCCAACTACGTGGTTGCCACCTTCCTCGTCACCCTGACCATCGTGCTGCTGGTGGTTTACCTGCTGATGCCGGCGGCTACCCGTCTGTTCGCTCCCTGGCTTGAAGCCTCTGTAAAGGAAACCCTATGAACGCCGATCTGATTCTGTTCAATGGCCAGTTCCACACCGTGGACCGTGAAAACCCACGCGCAACGGCCGTCGCCATCCACCAGGGCCGCTTTGTGGCGGTCGGCACCGACGGTGAGGCCATGGCCTTGCGTGGCAGCGGTACGCAGGTGATCGACCTCAAGGGCCGCACCGTGATTCCCGGCCTCAACGACTCGCACCTGCACCTCATCCGTGGCGGCCTGAACTACAACCTTGAGCTGCGCTGGGAAGGCGTGCCGTCCCTGGCCGATGCGCTGCGCATGCTCAAGGACCAGGCTGATCGCACACCAACGCCGCAATGGGTACGTGTGGTCGGCGGCTGGAACGAATTCCAGTTTGCCGAAAAGCGCATGCCGACCCTGGAAGAGCTGAACCAGGCCGCGCCGGATACGCCGGTGTTCGTGCTGCACCTGTACGACCGCGCCTTGCTCAACCGCGCGGCGTTGCGTGTGGCCGGCTACACCAAGGACACGCCGAACCCGCCCGGTGGCGAGATCGTGCGCGACAGCAACGGCAACCCCACCGGCATGCTGGTGGCGCGGCCTAACGCGATGATCCTGTATGCAACCCTGGCCAAGGGGCCGAAACTGCCTCTGGAATATCAGGTCAACTCCACCCGCCAGTTCATGCGTGAACTCAATCGGTTGGGGCTCACCAGTGCTATCGATGCCGGTGGTGGTTTCCAGAACTATCCCGATGACTACGCGGTGATCGAACAACTGGCCAAGGATGAGCAGTTGACGGTGCGTATCGCTTACAACCTGTTCACCCAGAAACCCAAGGAAGAACTCAGCGATTTCAAACACTGGACCGGCAGCGTCACCCTGCATCAGGGCGATGACTACCTGCGCCACAACGGCGCCGGCGAGATGCTGGTGTTTTCGGCGGCCGACTTCGAAGACTTCCTTGAGCCGCGCCCCGACCTGCCGCTGACCATGGAACAAGAGCTGGAGCCGGTGGTGCGCCACTTGGTCGAGCAGCGCTGGCCATTCCGTCTGCACGCCACTTACAACGAGTCCATCTCGCGCATGCTTGACGTGTTCGAGAAGGTCAATCGTGACATCCCGTTCAACGGCCTGCCGTGGTTCTTTGACCACGCCGAAACCATCACTGCGCAAAATATTGAACGCGTGCGCGCCCTGGGCGGCGGTATTGCGATCCAGGACCGTATGGCGTTCCAGGGCGAATACTTCGTCGAGCGTTACGGCGCCAAGGCCGCCGAAGCCACGCCGCCGATCAAGCGCATGTTGGCCGAAGGCGTGCCGGTCGGGGCGGGCACCGATGCCACGCGGGTGTCGAGCTACAACCCGTGGACCTCGTTGTACTGGATGGTCAGCGGCCGCACCGTCGGCGGCCTTGAATTGCACGCCGAAGGCCTGTCGCGCCTCACCGCGTTGGAGCTGTTCACCCACGGCAGTGCCTGGTTCTCATCGGAGCAGGGCAAGAAAGGCCAGATCAAGGTTGGCCAATTGGCCGACGTCGCCGCGCTGTCGGCGGACTTTTTCAGCGTCGATGAAGAAGCCATCAAATGGATCGAGTCGGTGCTGACTGTGGTCGGCGGCAAGGTGGTGTACGGCGCCGGTGACTTCGAAGATTTCGCACCGCCGTCGGTGCCGGTGCTGCCGGACTGGTCGCCGGTGGTCAAGGTGCCGGGGCACTGGCGCCCCGGCTCACCGCTGCAAGCCCAAGTCCATCAATGCAGCGGCCCGTGTGGCGTGCATGCCCATGGCCATGAAAAAGCGCGGCTTTCCAGCGTGCCGGTCAGCGACTTCCAGGGTTTCTGGGGCGCGTTTGGCTGCTCGTGTTTTGCCTTCTGACAATCAACCCCCAAAGGAGCTACCCATGACTTACACACGCTTGAACAAAGACGACGCTGTGGTGCTGTTGGTGGACCACCAGACCGGCTTGATCTCGCTGGTGCAGGATTTCTCGCCCAACGAATTTAAGAACAACGTGCTGGCCCTGGCCGATGTGGCCAAGTTCTTCAAGCTGCCGACCATCCTCACCACCAGCTTTGAAACCGGCCCCAACGGCCCGCTGGTGCCCGAGCTGAAAGAACTGTTCCCGGACGCCCCGTACATCCCGCGTCCTGGCCAGATCAACGCGTGGGACAACGAAGACTTCGTCAAGGCCGTCAAAACCACCGGCCGCAAGCAACTGATCATTGCCGGCGTGGTAACTGACGTCTGCGTGACATTCCCGACCCTTTCCGCGCTGGCTGAAGGTTTTGAAGTGTTCGTGGTGACCGACGCCTCCGGTACGTTCAACGAAGCCGTGCAACGTGCGTCGTGGGCACGCATGAGCGCGGCGGGTGCACACCTGGTGAACTGGTTCTCGGTGGCCTGCGAGCTGCAAGTCGACTGGCGCAACGACATGGAAGGCCTGGCCAACCTGCTGTCGCCGCGTATTCCCAACTACCGCAACCTGATGAACAGCTACTCGGCGTTTACCGCCAAGTAACCTGCGCTCAGGCATTCAGGTAAAACCCTGTGGGAGGGGGCTTGCTCCCGATAGCGGTGTTTTAGCCACCTCAACGGTGACTGACAGACCGCGATCGGGAGCAAGCCCCCTCGCACATGGGTGGGTGTGCCCACATTAGGTTTGTGGTGGGGCTGCTGACAGGCTATAAAACCGCAAAATGTCCACCGAGAAGCGACAATGAACCCCTTCGAAGACATGCGCCTGTTTTGCCAGGTCATGGAGTCCGGCAGTTTCACCGCCGCCGCCGAGCAACTGGGCCTGTCCAAGCAGTTTGTCAGTCGCCGTCTGATCCAGTTGGAAGACCGCCTCGGTGTGCGGTTGCTCAACCGTTCCACGCGGCGTCTGGACGTGACGCCGCTGGGCCAGAGTTACTACGAATCGGCCTTGCGCCTGCTCGGCGAAGTCGAGCAGGTGGAGCAGGGCATCGCTGGCCAGAACAGCGAACCACGCGGCACCCTTCGCCTCAGCGCGCCGTTGTCGTTTGCCATGGCTCATCTTGGTTGCCTGTTGCCGTTGTTCCTGCAGCGCCACCCGCACGTGTCGGTGGAAGTCGACCTGAGCGACCGCCCCGTGGACTTGATCGGCGAAGGCTATGACTTGGTGCTGCGTATTGGCACGCTGGAAGATTCGACGCTGATCGCGCGGCGTATCGGCAGTGTCGAGCGGGTGTATTGCGCCAGTCCCGAGTACCTGGCCCAGCGCGGCACGCCGCTCAAACCCGACGATTTGGGCGACCACGACTGCCTGCCCTACGGCCATGGCCGCCAGGTGCAATGGCGATTCCTGAGCAAGGGCAAAGTGCAGTCGGTAAATGTCAGCGGGCGGATGCGCGTCAATAACGGCGAGCTACTGCGCGACACGGCCATTGCCGGCCTGGGCGTCACGTACCTGCCGACGTTTATCGTCGCCGATGCGTTGCAGGACGGGCGCCTGGTCACGGTCTTGGAAGACTTCGCCCCCGAGGCGCTGACCTTGTCTGCGGTTTACCCACAGCACCGGCAAAGCTCCAGACCGGTGCAGGCCCTGGTCGAGTTTCTGCGCGAACGCCTGGCCGGCGGCTGCTGAGCAACTGACACAACACAGCCCCCCTGTGGGAGGGGGCTTGCTCCCGAAAGCGCTGGGTCAGTGACTCTATGGGTCGGCTGATACGCCGCTGTCGCGAGCCAGCCGCTGCCACATTCTGGTCAGCGTTCGGCTCAGCGATCGACCACGTTGGCCAGCGCTGAACCGCTTACATAGCGCTCAAGATTCGCCAGGAACGTCTCGGCAATTTCCTGCCTGCTGTTGGTCGAAATGGCTGAGGTATGGGGCGACAAGCGCACACGCGGATGGGTATACAGCAGGTGCCCGTCCGGCAACGGTTCCGGCTCGGTCACGTCCAGCGAGGCTAGGCCGATCCGGCCGTTGTCCAGCGCTTCCAGCAACGCCTCCTGGTCCAGCAGGCCACCGCGCGCAATGTTGATCAGGTGCAGCCCCGGCTTGGCGCTGCCCAGCACATCACGGTTAACGATATGCCGAGTGGCCTCGGTGAGTGGCGCGGCCAGTACCAGGTGGTCTGCGCGGGCGAACAGGTCGTGGATATCCCGCGCGGTTTCTACACCTTCCAGCTCAATGGGCGCCGCGCGTTGGCGCAGTGCGACCACGTTGATCCCAAGGGCCAGGGCCTTGTGCGCGAGGGCTTCGCCGATGGCACCAAAGCCGAGCAGGCCCAGGGTGGTGCCCTTGAGCGGGCGCAGTGCGGTGAAATGCCACTGGGCGTCCTTCACCCAGATGTCCGGCAAATGCTTGGACGCGGCAAAGAGCGTCGCCAGGGCGAATTCGGCGAGGTTATCGGCGGCGCTGCCCCGGGAGGTGCTGACCGGTGGGCCGTTGAACAGCCACTGCGGGTAAAAATCGATGCCCGATGACACCAGGTGCACCCACTGCGCGCCATAGGGCCAGCCGGGCGGTGGGGTGTCCGGTGCGGTGTAGCCGCGCACATTGATCGGGCGCAGCAGCAGGATATTGGCCTGGGGCGGCAGGTCACTCGGCACGCCGGCGGGCACGCCGATCACTTGGGCCTGCGGGTGGATCGTCGCGAGGCGTTCGCGAATCACATCGTTATAATCTTCGTCCAGTTGGCTGGCGATAATCACCTGACTCATGAGCGTTCCTTCTTCAGAGGGGGGCACGTTGGGCGAAGGCCGCTTTGCCGACGCCTTGCAGCACGGCGTCGTTTTGTGGCGTATGCACGCGACTGCACAGTACGTCGCGGTAGTGACGTTGCAGCGGGCTGTGGCGCGACAGGCCAGGGTTGCCCGAGGCTTCAATGGCCAGCTCCACGGCGCGAATCGCATTGCCGGTCACCAGGTATTTAAGCTGCGCGGCATTGGCGGCAGGCGTGTGACCTTCGGCGGCCGCATCAAGCAGGCTGCGATTGGCAAACAGCAGGGTGTCGATATGGCCGACCGTTTCTTGAAAACGCGGCAAGCTCGACAGCGCGGCGCCGAGATTGGATGGCTTGCGGTGTTCCAGCCAATTCACCAGCCAGTCCCGCGCGGCCTGGGCCACCGCGTCATACACCGACGACAGCAACACCGACATCCACAGGAACCCATCGGCATCGAGTTCCGGCTGCGGCGCGCTCCAAGGGCTCACACTGACGGCGTGGTCCAGCGGCACTAATACGTTATCGAGCACCACTTCATGGCTGCAGGTCGCCCGCATGCCCAGGTGGTCCCAGGTGTCGACGATGCTCACGCCCGGGCTGTTTTTGGGCACCAGCCAGGCACCGACCAACGGGTCGCTGTCGTCACTGCGCGCCCACACGCTGAACCAGCTCAGGCCATGGCTGCCGGTGGAGTAGATTTTGCGCCCGCTGATGCGCCAGCCCTCGGCGGTGCGCACCGCCGTGGTCGCCGGCAGGCCGCCACGGGCCGGGGTGCCGAGGTCGGGTTCGACGCGCAGGGCGTTGATCAACGCACCGTTGCGCACCGCGTCTTCGGCGACGCGCACCCGCAGGTGGCGGGGCCAGGTTTTGCTGTCTTGCAGGCGTGTGTGCTGCAGGTACTGCATCACCAGGATAAGTGCCGTAGAGGGCTCGCCCTTGGCAATCGCGCTGATGGCTTGGCGTGCCTGGGGCAGGTTGGCGCCGCCTCCACCCAGGGCTTTGGGCACGGTGAAGGCGACCAATCCATGCGCATGCAAGCGCTTGAAGTTGTCATGGGGGAAGGCGCCGCTCTCATCATAGACATGCGCGTTGCTGGCCAATTCAGCGCTGAGGCGTTCGAGCAGGGCTTCGAAGTTGGCGACTTCCACGGAGCGTAACGACGGTTGCGTCATGAGTCTGTACTCAGTCAAATGGGGGGCGGGCGGGTTCGCAAGGGCGCTGGTTGAGCCCCTGCATGGGCTGCCCGACACGCGGTGATCGGGCGCCAGCCACCTCGTTCAAGCCAGGGCCTTGAGGGGCGCTTCAGCCACGCTGTAACGATTGACCGGGACTCGCAGCCCGAGGTTGTCGCGCAAGGTGTGGCCGCTGTACTCAGTGCGAAACAGCCCGCGCTGTTGCAGCACCGGCACCACCCATTCGGTGAAGAACTGCAAGCCATCCGGCAACACCGAGTTGATGATGAAACCGTCACTGGCGCCGGTTTCAAACCAGGTCTGGATCGCGTCGGCGACTTGCTCCGCCGTGCCGACAAAATCGCGATTGGGCCGCGAAAAACGCAGGGCCACTTCGCGTAATGTCAGGCCTTCGTCCCTGGCCCATTGCTTGATGCGGTCGGAGCCGCCTTTCTGACTGTTGGCGCCCAGGTCGCCGAGCTCCGGGAACGCTTCATCCAGCGGGTATTGGCTGAAGTCGTGGTCGTTGAAGGGGCGGCCCAGCGCCACAATGGCGTCTTCTATGGTCACCAGGTCCACGGCCTGCTGATAGCGACGTTCCACCTGCGCAGCATCGCGCCCGACAATCGGGCGGATACCGGGCAGGATCGACAGGCTGTCGGGGTCACGGCCAAAGCCCTTGGCGCGGCGTTTCAAGTCGGCGGTGTAGGCCTTGGCCTCGTCGATATTCTCGACGTGCACAAAAATCGCATCAGCATGTTCGGCGGCAAAGTTACGCCCATCTTCCGAGGTGCCCGCCTGGAAAACCACCGGCTGGCCCTGGCGCGAGCGGGCGATGTTCAGCGGGCCTTTCACCGAAAAAAACTCGCCTTTGTGATTCAGGGCATGCAGCTTGTGCGGGGTGAAAAACTCGCCGCTCTGTTTGTCGTAGGTAAAGGCGTCGTCTTCCCAGGAATCCCACAGGCCCTGGACCACGTTCAGGTGTTCCTTGGCGATGCGGTAGCGCACGGCGTGTGGCGGGTGCTCGGCTTTGCCGAAGTTATCGGCGGTGCCGCTCAGCCAGGAGGTCACCACGTTCCACCCGGCGCGGCCGCCGCTGATATGGTCCAGGGAGGCAAATTGGCGCGCCACCTGGTAAGGCTCGGTGTAGCTCACCGTCACCGTCGCCACCAGGCCGATATGCGTGGTCAATGCGGCGAGGGCCGAGAGGATCGTCAGCGGCTCGAACCGGTTGAGGTAGTGCGGGCTGGATTTGGCGTGAATGTGCAGGCTGTCGGCGATAAACACGAAGTCGAATTTGGCGCTTTCGGCCAGTTCAGTCTGCTGCTTGTAGAAGCCAAAGTGAGTACTGGCATTGGCTTGCGCCTGTGGATGGCGCCATTCGCCCCAGCCGTGACCGACACCGTGGACCATGGCGCCCAGTTTCAAATGGCGTGGCTTCAATTGACCTGGCTTGCTCATGTGCTGCTCCTGTTAGCGCGATGCTTGGGAATGGGGGACACGCTCGGCGTTAAAGCGCTTGTCGAAGCCCTGCGACACATCGATGTGGTTGGGCAGCAGGCCTTCTTTTTGATAGGTGTCGGCTGTGGCTTGAAGGCCGCGGATGACCGCGTCGTCGATCAGCACGGGGGACAGATGGGTGTCTTTGGCCACCTCCACGTGCACGGCTAACGGCAGGCCGGTGATCCTGGCCTGGGCGGCGGCGTATTCATCGGGGTGCGTGTTGGCCCATGCGTAAGCGCGATCGACGCGGGCGACAAAGTCATCCAGTTGCGTGCGTTTTTCAGCGATGGCCTGGCGGGTGGCGGCGAAATACAGGTGATTGCTCAGCAGCTGATTGCCACTGATCAACACGCGGGCCTGGCTCTGTGAGGTGACCACGGTGGTGTAGGGGTCCCATGTGGCCCAGGCGTCGACCGTACCGTTATCCAGCACCAGGCGCGATTCGCTGGGCAGCAGGAAAATGAACTGCACGTCCTGGGTGGTCAGGCCAGCGCTGGCCAGGGCCTTGATCGCCAGGTAATGGCCGATGGAGCCGCGCCCGGTGACGATTTTTTTACCCTTGAGGTCGGCCACGGTCTTGATCGGTGAGTCCTTGGGCACCAGCAGGGCCGTGGTGTTGCGCCCTTCGGCGTGGATGATGCTGACCACCTTGAGCGATGCCCCTGCACCCAGGGCGAACACATACGGTGCATCGCCCAAGGCACCGATATCGACGGCGCCGGCATTCAAGGCTTCGCCCAACGGCGAGGCGGACGGGAACTCCGCCCACTTGATTTCGTACGGGACGTTTTTGGTTTCGCCGGAAGCTTCCAGCAGCGCCTTGATCGTGGATTTCTGATTGGCCACCCGCAGCGGTTGCAGGTCGGCGGCGTGGGCGGTGGTGACCAGGCCGAGGGCGAGGGCGGCGCCCAGCAGAAGGCGTTTGAACGGTGTGGAGAACAGCATGGGACAAACTCCAGGCGTTTGTTGAAAGGGTACGGATACCTCCGCCTGGAGAAGGGGTCGGATGTCCTGGGGCGCTGCACCGCTCGCGGTGCAGCTGTAGCGTCAGTGGTGGGGTCAGATCACATGGAAGCCGTGGGTGGCGTCGCGGGCCAGTTGGTCGACCAGGCCGAACTCCCAATCCAGGTACGCCTGCATGGCTTCCTTGGGGTTGTCGGTGCCTTCGTATGGGCGGCGGTAACGGTCGATGCGTGGTGAGGCCAGGTGGGTTTCACCGGCTTGCAGCGGCAGTTGCGCGTTGATCCAGCCGGCCGTGCCGTCTTGCAGCAGGAACACCTGCTTGCCGGTAATGGCTTCGACCTCGGGCACTGCCAGGCGCGCCAATTGGCTGCTGCCGCAGGTCAGCACGTAACGTTGGGCAGTCGGCACCTTGGCCAGGGCCTCGGGCAACTGCGCGCGCAGCACCCACCAGGCCCCCGGGATATGACGCTTCACATAGTTGGCGCTGGCGGTGAAGTCCAACACGACCGTGTCGCCATGTCCCAGCCAGTCAGCGAGGGTGTGTGGGCTGATGAGTTCGGCTTGGGGCGGCGCGGGCACCGGGGCAACCCAGGCACCGTGTTGACTGAAATGCGCCGGTTGCAGCGCGTCCAGCACATGCACTTCCCAGCCAAGCTGGGCCAGCCAGGACGCCGACATATTGGCCCGCACGCCATCGTCATCCGCCAGCACCAGCCGCGCACCGCGTACGCTGGCGACGTGATCGGTTTCCTGGACCAGTTGGCCCCCCGGCGTGGAGCGCGCGCCGGGCAAGTGGCCGGCTTCGAATTCTTCCGGGGTGCGCACATCAAACAGGTAGGTGGTGCGCGTCGGTTCCTGCTGCCAGCGTTGCAGATCTGCCAGCGTGGCGCGGCCGACGCGGGCTGTGTCGGCAACGCGACGCGCGTCCTGGGCGGCGATCCGGCGGTGTTCTTCTGACGTTGGGGCAAAGCGGCGCGACTGGCCATGGGCGAGTGTCTGCCCGGCCAAGGTCCAGCCGATGGTGCCGTTGCGCAAGGCCGACACCGGGTTGGCGATGCCGGCATTGATCAGCGACTGGGTGCCGATGATGCTGCGGGTACGCCCGGCGCAGTTGACGATGATATGCGTGGCCGGGTCCGGCGCCAGTTCACGGGCGCGCAACACCAGTTCGGCACCGGGCACGCTGATGCCGGTGGGGATGCTCATGGTCTGGTATTCGTCGAAACGGCGCGCGTCGAGCACCACCACATCGGCCTGGCTGTCGAGCAAGGCCTGCACCTGTTCAGCCGCCAGGGACGGCGTATGCCGTTCGCTTTCGACCAGTTCGCCAAAGGCCTTGCTGGGCACGTTGACGTCGATAAACAGTTCGCCACCGGCACGCCGCCAACCGTCGAGCCCACCTGCCAACTGGCTGACCTGGGTGTAGCCCAGCGCAACCAGGCGCTCAGCGGCACGCTGCGCCAGCCCCTCGCCGTTGTCGTAGACGGTGACCTGGGTGTCACGGCGCGGAATTCGCGAATACACCTCCAGTTCCAGCTTGGACAGCGGGATGTTCGCCGCGAACAGCGGGTGAGACTCGGCAAACGGCGCCTCTTCACGCACGTCGAGCAGAGCGACTTCCTCACGGTCCAACAAGGCCTGGCGAATCTGGGCAAAGCTGCGGGTCGATACGGTGGTCATAGGGCAGGGCTCTTTTCTTTGGACACATCCCAGATGTTCGGGAGGTAGGCGTTGGAATAACCGGAGATAAACAGTTTCTCGCTGCCGTCGGGCTGGTACACCGCGCGGCGCACGGCACCGATATTGGCGCCGTACACATGGATGCTGATGGACACCTGGTCGCGGTGGGCATTACTGACCTGATGAATATCCCCCACCTTGGGCGACACCGCCTCGACCTGGCCCGGCAGCAACTGAACAGGCTTGCCTTCGGCCACCAGGCTGCCGTCGGGTGCGCGTTCGAACCCCTGGGAAAACTCCGCGCCACGCAACATGCCAATCAGCCCCCACACCCGATGGTCATGAATCGGTGTGCTTTGCCCCGGCCCCCACACAAAACTGACAATGCTGAAACGCTGGCGTGAGTCAGCATGCAGCAAAAATTGCTGGTAGCGCTGCGGGTCGGGTTGGGCGTATTCGTCGGGCAGCCAGTCATCGTGGCTGACCAGTTGCGCCAGTAACTTGCCGCCACGGTGCAACAGGTCGCCTTCGCGTGGGTTGCCGTCGATCAATTCCGCCAGGGCGCCTATAAAGGCTCTGAGTCTCTCGGGGTGCGGGGCCTGGGTCATGGCAGTTCCATCGTGCGGTTGATGGTTTTATATAAGCATAATGTTTGTATTTAATATGCTATTTTTTAATGATTAGCTTATAGCTGAAGGTAATTTAGAACCGGTCTGAATAGCGTTAGACGTTATTGATTCCAGCCTGGGCTATCCAGGCAGCGTGGCGGCAACTATGCTTGGCACACATCTTAATGACTGTTCTCTATGTGCGGCCCAAATGAAAATTGACGATATCGATGCCTTTGTCGAAGTGATTCGTTGCCAGTCCATCAGCCATGCAGCCGAGTCGTTGCAGCTGACCCAGCCGGCTATCACCCGCCGTGTGCAGAACTTCGAGCAGGCGCTGGGTGTGGAGCTGTTCGACCGCAATACCAAACCCCTCAAGCCGACGCTGATCGGCACCCGGGTCTACGAGCAATGCCGTTTGATCCTGCGTGAGATGGATGCCCTGCGTGAGCTGGTAGCCACGGACGCGCCGCCTACCGGTGTGCTGCGCCTGGGTGTGCCGCAGACCATCGGCGATGCGGTGCTGTTGGATGCGCTCAAGCAGTTGCGTACCGAATACCCGGACCTGCGCGCCCAGGTCGCCACCGGCTGGGGCAGCCAGTTGGTGGGCAAGATCGAGCGCGGCGAGCTGGATGCGGCGGCGGCCTTGTTCCCGGCCGGCAAGATATTCCCGGACAACATTGTTGGTGAGTCCATCGGCAAGATGGAGCTGGTGGTGGTGTGTGCCCAGGCACAGTTACCGAAGAAGCCGTGCAAGTTGGCGGACGTGTACCAGAATGGCTGGATTCTCAACCCGGATGGCTGCGGTTTCCGTGCCGGTTTGCAGCGCACGTTGTCCGATCAAGGCTTGGCATTGCGAGTCAACCTGGAAACCTTCGGCACCGAGCTGCAATTGGGGCTGGTAGCGGACGGCCTGGGGCTGGGCCTGGTGCCACGCCCGCTGTTGGAGCGCAGCGCCCATCGCGAGCAACTGGCGGTGATGCCGCTCAAGGACTTCAAGCCGGTGCTGGATTTGTGGCTGATCTACCCGCATTTCCTGGGCAACCTGCAAGGCCCGGTGGATGCGTTTGGCCAGTGGGTGGCGGCGTCGTTGCACAAGCTGCGGGACGCGGCCTGAGCATTAAGGTTATGAAAAAAAATAATAATTAGCTTAGATTAAAATGTGCTTTTTATTATTTTTTGCCATCCCATAGGCTGACTGGAAGTCCTTAAGGCCATCCAGGAAGTTTTGCCATGAGCAGCGTCACCCCGATCTCCAGCGTTTCCAGCAACGTTCGCCAGCGCGTCACGCCAGAAGAGTGGGAGGTGCGCGTCAAACTGGCCGCGGCCTATCGACTGGCGGCGTTGTACAAGTGGACCGACCACATCTATACGCACTTCTCCGCGCGTGTACCGGGGCCGCAGGAGCATTTTCTGATCAACGCCTTCGGGCTATTGTTCGATGAAATCAGCGCCTCCAACCTGGTCAAGGTCGACCTCGACGGTACCCTGGTCGATGACCCCACCGGCCTGGGCATCAATTACGCCGGGTATGTGATCCATAGCGCTATTCACGGTGCCCGCCACGACCTGCAAGCGGTGCTGCACACTCACACCCGTGATGGTATTGCGGTGTCGGCGCAAAAGGACGGGCTGTTGCCGATCTCCCAACATGCCATCGCGTTCTCCGGGCGAGTCGCCTATCACGGCTATGAGGGCGTGGCCCTGGACCTGGATGAGCGTGAGCGGCTGGTGGCGGATTTGGGTGACAAGAGTGTGATGATCTTGCGTAACCATGGGCTGTTGACGGCTGGCGTCAGCGTGGAACATGCGTTCCAGCAGCTGCAAGGGTTGGAGCGCGCCTGCACCATCCAGATTGCGGCGCAGGCGGGCGGCAATGCTCAATTGATCTTCCCGCCGGCAGACGTGGTGGCCAAGGTCGAAGAGCAGGCCAAGGTGTTCAGCAATGGCGAAGGGCCGGGCGTGGCACGCCATTGGAATGCATTGATTCGGCAATTGGAACGCACCGATACCGATTACAAAAACTGAGTTTGAAATCACTGAATGACTAAAAAATGGGGGAGCGGGCTTGCTCGCGAATGCGCAGTGTCAGTCAACGGAGATATCGACTGACCCACCGCTTTCGCGAGCAAGCCCGCTCCCACAGTTGATCTGTGTTGCCAATCAGGGTTGTGCACGGTGCAGGCGCGCATCGAATCGGGCATGCGCCGCTCTATGACATCACCGCCACTCACCCTGGCAGTGTGTCGTTGACCAAGGCGGGGCAATGGTTGGGTGACTATTGCGCAGAAGAACTGGCACGCTTGCCTGGGTAAAACGCAGGG